>JAIRMX010000038.1 GCA_031258375.1 Elusimicrobiota bacterium
TATGTTAAACCGCACAATGCGGCAATAGGTGCATACGAAACTTTTTACAGAATAGCGGTATTTGGATTAATAGCTGATTTTAGAAATGTGAACAGATAATGGCAATACTAAACAACATAGGCATAATATTTTTGTGTATAAACAACAAAACAGATAAAAGAGCATTTCAATAGATTTAGAATAAATTATAAACATCAAAAACAAATTATCAGCAATTATACTGTTTATGGTATAATACTTTATTTATATTTTAAATATTATACTTAAATTGATATAAAATATTTGACATTATACCAAAAAAGATATAATATTTTCTTATGGATATATCTAAGGAATTTGCAAATATCAGGAAACAGGCCGGATTAACGCAAAAAGAACTTTCAAGCAGAACCGGCGTAGGTTTGCGCTTTATAAGAAATCTGGAGCAAGGCGGCAAAAATTTCCGTTACGATAAATTGGAACTGCTGCTTGATTTTTTAGGCGCGCATTTAGAAATACAAAAAAATAAAATAATATGAGAAAAGTAAAAGTATTTTATAAAAATGATTTTGCCGGCATTTTGGAAGAAACCGAAAATGGATTTAAGTTTGCATACGATGATGATTTTAAACGGAAAAAAACTCCGCTTTCAGTTTCTTTACCATTAGGCGGTTCTCCTTTTATATCTGCAAAAATGTTTCCCTTTTTTGAGGGGCTTCTGCCGGAGGGTTGGTACCTTGATATAATATCGGCCAAATATAAAATTGACAAACAAGATACGTTCGGCATAATGCTGGCGACTTTCGGCGATACTGTAGGCGCAGTCCGCATAGAGGAAATTAAATGAACATTTGCCTAAGTTGTTTAAAGCCTTTAGACGGCGCAAATACCCGGTACCATATGCCCTGCCTACAGAAACTTTTTGCTATGCGTACGCTTCCTTCGTTTGACTTTGGCGTTTCGGATATTTTATCTGAAATCATAAAAATTGACGGCAGGATGTCAATTTCCGGAGTACAGCCGAAAATATCTCTTAGACTAAATAGAGAAAAAAACGTTTTAGAAATTATCGCTGAAAACGGCGAATATATCCTTAAACCTCAAACGCAAAGCATTAAAAATTTGCCGGAAAACGAACAACTCTGTATGACTTTGGCCGATATTGCGGGTTTTTCGTCGCCGCCGCATGCGCTTATCCGTCTTAAAGACAATACCTTTGCGTATATAGTTAAAAGATTTGACAGGAAAGACGGCGCAAAAATACATCAGGAGGACTTTCAACAAATTCTTGCGCTTAACATTAATGATAAATATCAAGGTTCTTATGAAAAAATCGGCAAAGCAATTAAAAATATTTCTACCGTGCCCGGGCTTGATTTGCAGTTTTTTTATGAGAGAATTTTGTTTTATTTTATGATAGGCAACGGCGACGCGCATGCTAAAAATTTTTCAATGCAGTATTTTGACGACGGGCAACGCAGGCTGTCGCCGGTTTATGATATCGTGTCTTCACGCCTTGCGATACCCGAAGAAAAAGAAGAAACGGCTTTGGCTTTAAACGGCAAAAGGAACAATATTACTCTATCCGATTTTTCAAGTCTTTCACAATATTTAAATATATTACAGGTTGCAAAAATCAATAATACTCTGCTAGATATGAAAGATGATTTTATCAATACAATAAACGCTTATAAATTATTTTCTTTTGAGATAAGAAAAAGGTTTAAAGAAGTAATACGTTCAAGGATATCCGCTTTGAATAAGCAAATATAAGCATAAAAAATTGGACATAAAAAATGAATTATACTATAAACGACATACAAATATTTGTGCCTACATATAACAGGCCTGAAATGATAAAAGAAACTTTAAACAGTTTGCTCAATCAGACTGTAAAAGGTCTGGATATTACCTTCTGTAGATGATGAAACGTAAAAAGCGGTTCAATTTAAATTTACTCAAAACTTCATTGCTGTTTATACCTCATATTCTATTGACATTAATTGTAGTATTTAATAAAATATTACATATATATGTAATATTTTCGAGGATTTAGATATGTTAAAACGTACAATGCAGCCTGTAATAGAGAAAATTTCTAAAGGCTTTCCGGTAATCTTATTGACGGGAATGCGTCAGGTCGGCAAAAGCACTCTGTTTGAAATGCTGAAAGAACCGAACAGGAAATATGTATCGCTTGATAATTTTGACGACAGGAAACTTGCCCAAACCAACCCCGCTTTATTTATACAAAAGTACGAACCGCCGCTTATAATAGACGAAGTGCAGTACGCCCCGCAATTGCTGACATATATAAAAATATATGTTGATTCTCATAAAAAAGACGGGGATTTTTGGCTTACGGGTTCGCAAAAATACGAATTGATGAAAGGTATTCAGGAAAGTCTTGCAGGGCGTATTGCAATTTTAGATATGCTTGGGCTTTCTTACAAAGAAATAATAAAAAAACCGTTTGAAAGTAAACCTTTTTTACCTTCTATGGATATGATGAAGTCAAACCCAAAACCGCTCAAACTTATGGACATTTATAAAATAATTTGGGAAGGTTCATATCCGAGATTAATCGTTCACGACAATGAAAGCAGAGACAATTTTTATAAGTCTTATTTGCAGTCTTATATTGAAAGAGACGTCAGAAATGATTTGGATATCAGAGGCAACGAATTAAAATTTAACGATTTTATCCGCGCTATCGCAATAAGGACAAGCACTCTCCTTAACTACAGGGATATAAGTAAAGAAATCGGCATAGATCAAAGAACAGCCAAAGTTTGGATTTCTGTCCTTCAAAGAGCGGGTATAATAAAATTGTTGGAACCGTATTACAGAAACCCTACAAACAGCATTATAAAAACGCCTAAAATTTATTTTCTTGACACGGGCTTATGTTCTTATTTGGCAAAAATGAACAGTCCCGAAATTCTTGAAGCAGGATATATGGACGGCAGGATATTGGAAACATATGCTTTTTGTGAAATATTAAAAAGTTATTGGCATAACGGCAAAGAGCCGAACATCTATTTTTACAGGGACAAAGAAAAGAGAGAAATTGATTTTATAATAGAAGAAGGCGGCGTTATCTATCCTGTGGAAATTAAGAAAACCGCCAATCCCTCTCTTAGCGATTGTAAGAATTTTAGTTCGCTGAACCGTCTTAAATTTAAAACCGGCACGGGTATTGTTATTTGTCTGCGCGATAACCCGTTGCCTTTGGCTGATAATGTATTAGCTTTGCCAATATGGGATATCTAGGAATGGTTGATCCCATATATTGAAATTCAATCATATGTATTATGTTTTCAATAAATGACATTCAAATATTTGTAATAACGCGCAACCGCCCTGAGATGCTTAAACAAGCATTACACAGCGTTTTAAATCAATATGCTTGCGGCTCTGAAATATATGTTTTAGATAATTCTACAGACGATACGACACAAAAAACAATGATAGATTATCCTAAAATACGTTATATAAAAACAGACCCGCTTTTACCTTTTGCTAACTTTCTGACAGCTCAATCTTTGATGGCAATGCCGTACTCAATGATACTTCATGACGACGATCTTATCCATCCCGATTATATTTCTCTTGCTCTAAAGATATTAAACTCCGTCAAAGATATTACCTATATAGGCTGCAAAAACACAACTTTCTATGATAATAACATCCCTGACGAATATAAAAATCCAACGCGTTTATCTGAAGAGTTTTTTATTATTGACAATCCGGATGATTTTACGCTTGGCTTTTGGAGCAAAATAAATTCTAATTGGAGTTGCAGCATAATTAAATCCTCCATATACAAACAAGCTGACATGCCAGCAGATTATAAACTTTACGGTAAGGTAAACGATTTGGCGATGTTAAGTCAAATAATGAGTAATGGAAAAGGTAATGCGGTAATAACAAAAGACAAAAGAGCTTTGTTTTACAGAAACCATGTTCTATCCGACAGGTTTAATGAAAAAACAGCATTAACCAGACAACAACTAACTAATTATATAAGTCTATTTTATAAACGCAGCCGTTCTAATAAGTATTTAAGAAGGATATACTTTTTATATGTAATTGATAATATTAAAGACAATTTTATTCCCAAAATTACGGATACTGATATCAATTCTTTTCTCATTTCCCTAAAAGAAAAAGGATTATTAAGCGCCGCCATCCTTCTTTACAATAAACGCAAAGAGAACCTACTAATACGCTTGTTTTTCCTGCCTGTGCAATTTATTTACAAGAGAAATTATTATAAAAAATTTTTGAGGAAGCTGTAAACATCTAATTGGTCATACAACTATTTACGTTTTCTATCATTTCTCTTATGTCAAGTTTATTAAAATCCTCTTTTGTGTTTATTATAATCGTTTTATCGGACATAGGTCTCCATTTTTCGGTTAGATAAGGCATATTGGAATTATATACGGCTATAGTCGGTTTATTAAATGCAGACGATATGTGGACTATTGAAGTATCTGGCGTTATTACAAAATCTGACATTTTAATAATTGCCGAGGTAAGGGAAAACCCGCAGGTTTGATAGTCTGACTTTGAAGGATAAAAGACATTTCCCGGCAATAATAATTCTTTTTTAATTTTTTCAATGTCATTATAGCGTCCCACTAATATGATATTAAAATCAGTAAGCTCTTTTGCAAGATTTAAAAGCTGTTGGGCGCAAAACGATTTATGATAACTGGCGGCGAACATATTAAAAATTATATTTTTTTTAGCTTCAGGCAGCTTTGATATAAATTTTTTCGCCGTGTTCATTACCTGCTCTGGTATAAAAACGTCGTATTGTTTGTCAAACTTACCCGCCTTATTAATAAGTCCCAATCTTTCAAAAACGGCTTTATGCCAGTCCGTTATATGGGCGGATTTATCTCTAAAGGGGATATTAATATTATAAAGTTTAAATTTCTCGCGATTAAATCCAAGCGCAAATTTTGGATTTATAAGCCTTAACAAAAGCAAAGTTTCTATTGTGTTGGCTTCGTCCATATCAATATAAAGATCAGGATTTTCACGCCGCAGCTTAATACCCAATTTTATTATTGAAAAAAAACTTCTTTTATATATATATACGCTGTTAATATTCGGATTAGTCTCTGCAAGCTCTTTTGTCTGTTCTGCCGCAATTACCGTTATTTGCGCGCTTGGCAATAGTTTTTTCATTTCTCTAAAAGAAATGGAACTTATAATCATATCGCCGAGTTTGCCGTCATTTCTCAGATATATAATCTTTCTAATTTCTTTTATTTTTGAAGGAATAAACGTATTTTGATTTCTTTTATCAAATAAAAATTTGCCGATACGCGCTTTTAAAGAACGCAAGGCTAAATTCTTTTTGCGATTTATTTCCCTGAAGTTCATAGTTTTCTATTAATTCTAATTACCTTCCAGTTGCCTTTCAAATGCGTCAAAAGCGTTTTGCGGCGTAATGTCACTCATAAAATCATAGGGGCATTCTTTTTTTAGCTTAGGCTTGCCGCTGCCCGCCGTAAGCACTATGTGACCTTGCCCGTATGGCGACCAACGTTTAGGGAGGCAGCCCTTAACATTAGGATAAAAAGATACAGTTCTTTTGCCAAGAGCCGCCGCTATATGCAAAGGCCCGGTAGAATTAGAAATAAAAATAACGCATTGATTAATGATGCCTATAAAATCTATAAGAGCTAAGTTTTCCTTCAAAACAAAAGGTTTAGAAGGAGCAGCTTTATGCGCAATATAATTTAAAGTTTTTTGTTCCGGTCTCCCGCCGGTAAGCAAAATTTTTAAATTAGGATATGCCGTCATAATTTGTTTAATCAACAATACAAAGTTATCCGCGGGCCAATTAAGGGCAGAGCCGCCCGATCCGGGGTGAATAATTATAAATTTATCCTTACCGGCTGCTATATTAAACGTTTCTTTTAAATAATTTTGCGCTTTAATGCCGTCTGCCTGCGGTACATAGATTTTGGCTTTTGCGAAGCCCTTATCGATATTTAAAGGCTTCAAAAGTTCAATATTATAATCCGCCTCGCGCTTTAAATCCTGCGAACGATGTTGATAAACCCGTTTGTTCAGCAAAAACGCCCATATTTTTGAAACCGGCCCTATGCGTTTTTTAATACCTGCTAAAAAAGCGAGCCATGCGACATATCCGTTAAGAAAGAATATAATCGCAACGTCAAATTTTTTGGATTTTATGCTGCTCAAATCATTCCAAAAAGTCGTTTTTATAATAATTTCGTCAATTTGCGGATTATTTTTAAAAATATCTGCGGTATAATCCCTGCAAAACACGGCAATATGCGCTTTTGGAAAGCTGCCGCGCAAAACGTCTACAGCCGGCAATATTGTCACCGCGTCTCCGATGCGGTCTATTCTTATCAGTAAAAATTTTTGAGGGGGATTTTTATTATTCATTTATTTAGTATAATTGAAGTATTGTGCTCTAATTTAAATTATAGCAATTATAAAGATTAAAGGCAGTATGAATGAACCCCGCTCAAAGTAAAATATCTGTATTCCTCATAATTAAAAACGAGGCCAAAAATTTGCCGCAGGCACTTTCGTCGATTGAAAATTTTGCCGAAGAAATCATAATAGTCGACGATTATTCGACTGACGACGGCGTTAAAATCGCCCAGACTTTCGGGGCTAAAATTTTCACAAAAAAATTGGAATCTTTTACCGCGCAAAAACAATACGCCCTTGAGCAATGCTCTTGCAAATGGGCACTTAATATCGATGCGGATGAAATATTAACGCCAAAATTGAAAGATGAAATTTTAAATACTCTAAAAAATACAAATGCCGCTTTATTTTTTATTCCTTTTACCAATATCTTTTTAGGTAAGAAAATGAAATACAGCGGTCTAAATAATGAAAAACATCCTCGTCTTGCCCTGCGCAGCAAAGCGTTTTACAGCGGCGGGCTTGTACACGAAACTTTAAAAGCAAACGGGAAAATTGTAATTCTAAAAAATTTTATTGAACATCGCCCTTATAACTCCATCGCGCAATATTTCGAAAAGTTCAATAAATATACTTCTCTCGGCGCGCAAACTTTATACAAACAAAGTAAAAAATTCAAAATTTACAACTTATTGCGTCCGCCGATTGATTTTTTTAAAATTTACGTGTTAAAACTGGCTTTCCTTGACGGCTTACAAGGTTTCTTGTGGGCTCTATTTTCCTCTTTTTATCCTGCGGTCAAATATGCGAAATTATGGGAACTTCAAAGGAATAAAGGCAGACAATGATTATTATTCTTATAATTTTTGCTTTTGTTTTAATTGCTTTTTCGCTTCGTTTCACTTGGTGGCTGCCGACCAAAAAAGGCCTTGTCGCTTTAATGTATCACAATATCGAATATACCGATGGCAAAGACGCTTTTTGTATAAGTCCTAAAATATTCAAAAACCAACTTGAAATTATTTTAAACAAAGGTTTTACGCCTGTAAATTTTGATGAAATGGCCGAAGCGGTTTTGAACGGCGCGCCACTGCCAAAAAAACCGATAGTAATTACCTTTGACGACGGATACTTGAATAACTGGACAAAAGCTTTTCCTATTTTAAAAGAAAAAAATATAAAAGCAAATATTTTTCTTACTTGCGACTTTATAGGAGTTAAGGAAGATTACTTAACTTGGCAGCAGGTTTTGGAAATGCAAAACAGCGGGCTTATTAGTTTCGGCTCGCACAGTTTAACTCATCGCAGACTGCGCGATTTGACTTTGGAGGACGCCGAAAGAGAAATTAAAGAAAGCAAAATTATGCTTGAGGAAAAATTGAACCGCCCCGTTTACTCTTTTTGCTATCCTTACGGCGCGGGCGCGTTTGACAAAAGAATACGGCCTTTAGTTTTAAAAGCCGGATATTTATTTGATTTCAGCACTAAAAAGGGCATTAACAAGTTGCCTTTATCCAAAAACAAGCCAATTTTACGCGCATTTCCACGCGGCGGTGAAACTGCTTTTGATTTTCATCTCCAGCTTACGCGCGGACGCTCCAAACTTTAAATAAAATACTTAACAACGTCGCCGTTCTTAAATATCTTACCCCAAAAATACAATTCTGTTCTTGTAGCGCGCGGCAAGTTTTGCGTTATTTTCATCGCCGCCGTCGTTACTGCTTAAATAAAGCGGAATATCAAAACTCTCTCCGCTCAAAATTACGCAAGCCTGATACATTATGCCGTTTATAATTGCCGCGCCTGAGAGCGTCGATACCGGCGCGATATCTTTACCGTTAAGTTTGAGCGCGGTTTCCTGTTTGTTGACGCAATTATCTATCACAATATCGCCAAAATCGCGCAGCATAAGTTTGCTTGAATGACGGCTTGCCGTTTTTTGATGCGCCTGCAAAGCGGTTATAATAATTATCTTTGCGCCTGCTTTTTTTGCATAAACGGCGGCGTCTATTCCGGCCGGATTGCGGCCGGAATTTGAAACGATTATCAAACAATCTTTTTCAGTTATATTATGACGGGACATAACAATCGGCGCGTAGCCTTCAAGCCGCTCAATTTCCGTCGCGGCATGCGCGGTAGGTCTAAAATTAAAAGAATCGTCGAGTATCGCGCTTACGCAGGCAGGAGAACCGCTTCTGTGGAAAGGCTCCAAAGCGACGCTATGGCTGTGGCCAGAACCAAAAGTATAAATAAGCCCGTCCTGTTTAATTGTCCGAGCGATAATTTCCGCAGCAGCGTTCATAACGCCGCTTTGCGTATTTTCAATTTTTTCAAACAGTTTTGCTATTTCTTTAAAATAGGGATTTTGCATAATTTAAATTCTATCATTTTACTAGAAAATAAATTCAGGTTACCTTTTTTCTAACTATCCGCTCCAGAGTCTTTAAAATTTGAAATTAAAGTGAAAGCAGAGAATTCTCCCTTTTGTAAAGGGAGTGCCGCTTTAGCGGCGAGAGATTTAATATTGTTTTTAAAACTGTTTTCTTTAAATCTCTCTTGCGGCTTATGTACTTTCGTCCCTAAGTCTCCCTCTCTCTTTACCAAAGAGAGAAAACTCATTGGAGTATTCATTTTAACGACCTTAACTTGGATTGCCGTTTTCACGGGAATGACAACCTTTTGATAACTCCTTCTTTTCGTTATCCTGAATCATGTCCCGTAAAGTCTTAATACGGGATTATTTCAGAGTCTGTAGTTAAAAGACAGATTCAGAAACAAGTTCGGCATGACGGCCTTAAAAGGATTAACAAGCCAATATCCGCTTCTTCAATTAATATAAGTATAATCTAAAAATAGTTTACTGTCAATAGCCTTTTGGGTACTATGCTCATATGAACGACGGCAAACATTAGTTTGACATTTCCTCGAGTTTTGAAGAAAGTTTAAGCCAATTTTCTTCCGCGTCGGAAATTTTTTTGTTTACGAAAGCGAGTTCTATGCTGATATCGGATTTAAAAGAGGATATTAAACGGTTTTCCAAATCCGTTTTGTATATATTGAGTTTAGATATTTCTTCCTCTACCGCTTTTAATTTTTTGCGCAGCGGCGCGCTTTGCGCGCGTAAAGCCGCGGAAGTTTTGCGCTTTTCTCTGGCGCGGCTCTGCGGCGCGTCAGCGGCTTCGCCGCACTCTTTACCGCAGCTTCTCATAACGTAATTTTTATAATCTTCAATATCGCCGTCAAAATTCGCCGCGGCGCCGCGCTCAACTAAAACAAGACGGTCGCATACGGATTCTATAATATGGAAATCGTGAGTTATCAAAACAACAGCGCCGGCATAATTATTGAGAGCTTCGATAAGCGCGCGGCGCGAAAGTATGTCCAAATGATTTGTAGGCTCGTCCAAAATTAAAATATGCGGCTTTTGTACGGTTATCATAGAAAGCAAAAGCCTGCTCTTTTCCCCGCCGGAAAGTTTGGCGATTTGCGTGTCGGCCTTTGACTTTTCCAGCCCGAAACGCCCCAAATGCGTATAAATATCCTTTTCTTTCGCTTCATACATAACTTCTTTGGCGGTTTCAAACGGAGTTTTATCGGCGTCAAATTCCTCCGTTTGATATTGCGCGAAATAAGCCGTTTTAAGTTTGCGCGCGCGCGTAATTTTGCCGCTTTGCGGCAAAATACGCCCGCTTAGCAATTTGGCAAAAGTCGACTTACCGTTTCCGTTTGCGCCGAGCAGAGCAATTTTATCGTCCTGCGCGATGGTTATGTTTATGTCTTTTAAGACGGTTTTGTCTCCGTAGCCGCAGGAGACGTTTTCAAAAGTAAACAGATAGGAATTAAGTTCAGCCGCGCAGGGGAAATGAAAACGCGAGCTTTTTTCAGCCGGTATTTTTGGCGCGCTTCCCATACGTTCTATCATTTTAACGCGGCTTTGCGCCTGCTTGGCTTTACTTGCCTTGTAACGAAACCTGTCGACAAAAGACTGCAAATGTTTTAGCGTTTCTTCGTGACGCGCGGCTTCTTTTACTATTTGTTCCGTTTGCAAATTGCGCGTACGCTCAAAAGCGTCGTAATTGCCGCCGTAAGTTTTTAATTTATACTCGTCTATAAAAATAATTTTATCGCAAATTTTATTTAAAATATTCCTGTCGTGGCTGATAATCAGAAGAGTTTTATCCATTTTTTTAAGAGCGTTTTCGAGCCATATTGCGCTTTCAAGGTCAAGATGATTTGTAGGCTCGTCGAGCAAAAGACAATCGCCGGGCGCAAAAAGCGCGGCCGCCAAAGCGGCGCGCATCTGCCACCCGCCGGAAAATTCTTCGAGTTTACGCTGCAAATCCGCGTTTTTAAAACCAAGCCCGCTTAAAATGGCGCTCGCCCGCGCAGACGCGCTGTGCGCCCCCAAGGCGTCAAGTTTTTCGTAAATTTCGGCAATTTCCGTGCCGGAAAGATTTTGCTTTAAACGGCTGTAAAGATTTTTTAAATATTTATCGGAGTAGAGAACAAAATTCAGCAAATTCTCCTCCGTATCGGCAATTTCCTGCTCTACGGAGGAAATTCTAACGCCTTTTGAAATATTGATACTGCCGCCGTCCGGCAAAATTTTACCCAATATAAGACGAAATAGAGTTGTTTTACCCGTACCGTTGAGACCGACAAAACCGACTTTTTGCCCTTTGCCGATAAAAGCGGAGGCGTTTTCAAATATTATGCGCTTACCGATGTTATAGCTGAGATAAGATATGTCTATCATAATTTATATTCTTTATTAAATTATATATTTTTAGGGAAGGCAATATCATCAAAGAGCCGTTTTCCATTTTGTTTTTAACTTCTTTACTTCACCCTCATCCCCGATTACAACCTTCGGGGACAGGCTCCGCGCGCTTTGTGCGCCTCCTCTCCCCTCTTATAGGAAGAGGAAAAAACTTATGCTTTTTTCTCTCTTTCGTAAAGCTTGTCCCCGAGTGTTGTAATCGGGGAACTAAATATAAGTCGGAAGAGAGATTTAATGAAAGCAGTTCTAACAACAATATTAAATCCCTCGCCGCTAAAGCGGCTCTCCCCCCGATTAAGCTTGTCCCCGAAGGTTGTAATAGGGGAACATTCGGGGGCAGGCTCTTTACTAAAGGGAGAATACTGCGGTTTCTCTTTAATTTCCAAATTAAATTTAATCAACTTAGGCGTTTATATTGTTTTATCAATTCTATTTCTTTTTTACGGTTTTTATAACTTTCCGGAATTGTTAAAGCCGCTAAATGCAAACGGTAACAGCCTATCGTTTTTTTAAGCCATTTCTTCATCGGGCTGTGCCGCCAGGCAAGTATTCGTTTTGCATTATTTAAACCCAAAACATAATCAAACGGATTAAAATACGGATTAGCCGTTGCTACCTCGTAGCCGCGCGCTTTTATCCATACGGACGGAATTGAAATAATATTCTCCCGCGCGCCGGACAGCTTAAAACATATTCTAATAAAACTTTTCAGACTAACGGCCTTATCTCCAAAATGGAATATTTTGCGCGCGGTTTTTTGCCTGTTTGTCATTACTTTATATAATGCTTCTGCGGCGTCTTTAACATAAATAAATCTCCTCTTATATTTCCCGCCGTCCGGCAGTATTACGGGCGCGCCGTCCCATATTCGCAACAGATAGCTAAACAATCTGTACTTTGGGTCCCCCTCTCCTATAACTATTGGAAAACGCACGATAGTGTACGGCAGAGAACTGGCAATAAGAATTTTTTCAGCTTCAAATTTGCCTTTGCCGTAAGCGTCCATTTTCCCCCTTCTCTCGGACAAATTATGCGCGGCAGTTTCAGAGAACGGAGATTTTGCGCCGTTTACCGCAAGATGTACGTCCCCGCTGCTGACAAAAGCATAATGACGGATGTTTCCGTCAAATATTCTCAGCGCTTCTTTCATATCTTCGGGCAAGTAACAAATATTGTCCAGCACAAAATCCCACTTTTGTCCGGCCGCAAAAGAAAGGTTTTGGCGCAACCCTCTTATTTGTTTTATTGCGCGCGGCAAATCCGGCGCGGGCGCGCGGCGGGAGAACACCGTCACGTCATGGCCTTTCCTGCGCGCCAGCAAGGCAAACTCTCGGCCGAAAAATTTAGTGCCGCCTAAAATAAGTATTTTCATATTATAAAAATTATATAAAAAAGTGTCATTCCTTTGTTAAATTTGCTAAACTTCTGGTATATGCTTATAATAACGGAGTAACTTATGAATATTGTTGAAAAAGTACTTAAAAATCATCTTAAAAAAGGAGAATACGTTAAAGGAAAAGAAATCGGAATAAGGATAGACCAGACGCTGACGCAGGACGCCACGGGCACAATGGCGTATTTGCAGTTTGAAGCTTTAGGACTTAAAGAAATCAAAACCGATTTGTCGGTGTCTTACGTGGATCATAATACGGTACAGGTGGGATTTGAAAACAACGACGACCATTTGTATCTCAAAACTATAGCGGAACGCTATGGCATTTTTTATTCGCGTGCGGGAAACGGCATTTGCCACCAAGTGCACCTGGAGAGATTTGGCAAGCCGGGCGCAACGCTGCTTGGCTCGGATTCGCATACTCCTACCGGCGGCGGCATAGGACAAATAGCCATAGGCGCGGGAGGCCTGGACGTGGCCGTATCTATGGGCGGAGGGAATTTTTATCTAACCGCGCCGAAAGTATATAAAATAAACTTGACCGGCGCTCTAAAACCATGGTCCAGCGCAAAAGACGTAGTCTTGGAAATGCTTAAACTGCTCGGCACAAAGGGCAATGTGGGCGTAATACTGGAATACGGCGGGGAAGGCGTAAAATCTTTATCAGTTCCGCAGAGAGCCGTAATTGCCAATATGGGCGCTGAAATGGGAGTGACAACCTCCATATTCCCCTCCGACGAAATTACCAAGCAGTTTCTTACCGCGCAAAAACGCGCGCGGGACTGGACGGAATTAACGGCGGATAAAGACGCCCATTACGATAGAATTATTGATATCGACCTCTCCAAAATAGAACCTCTTGCGGCAACTCCTCACAGTCCGGGCAATATTAAAACTGTCAAAGAGCTTGAAGGTATGGCCGTGGATCAAGTGTGCATAGGCAGCTGCACAAATTCTTCGTATAGGGATATGATGATAGTCGGCAATATTTTAAAAGGAAAAACAATTGCGGAAAACGTCAGCTTAGGCATTGCGCCCGGCTCAAGACAGGTGATAGAAATGATAGACAGAGACGGCGCGCTGGGCAGTATGATAGCGGCGGGCGCGCGTTTTATGGAAAGCGCATGCGGATTTTGCATAGGAAATCATTTTTCTCCCAAAAGCGGCGGCGTATCTTTGAGAACTTCAAACCGAAATTTTGAAGGCAGAAGCGGCACAAAAGACGCTCAGGTATATTTGGTGTCGCCGGAAATCGCGGCTCTTGCGGCTGTGTACGGAAAAATAACGCTTCCCGAGAAAACAAATATTTCGTATCCGCATATATCCGAACCGGAAGAATTTTTGATAGACGATAATATGATTATCAAACCGGACGTCAAAAAGATAGGAAATACGGAAATTTCCAGAGGTCCCAATATCGGCAAACCTCCGGTTAATGAGGCTATGCCCGCGCGGCTAAACGGCGAGTTGACGATAAAAGTGGGAGATAAGATTACAACCGATCATATCATGCCCGCGGGGTCCAGACTTAAATACAGAAGCAATGTGCCGAAATACGCGGAATTTGTGTTTGAAAATCTGGACAATACTTTCCCCGCGCGCGCACTGAAAAACAAAAACGACGGTGTTCATAACATAATAGTAGCCGGCGAATCTTACGGGCAGGGATCCAGCAGGGAGCATGCGGCAATGTGTCCGATGTATCTGGGGGTAAAAGCCGTAATTGCAAAAAGTTTTGAGCGCATACACGCGGCCAATTTAATTAATTTTGGCATTTTGCCGCTGGTATTTGAAAACGCGGCGGATTGTGACGCTCTCGAGCAAGGAGATAAAATAACCGGAGATTTTGCCTCTCAAGTTCCTTTGGGTAAAATTGTTCTTACAAACGAAAGAACGGACAAAAAAATAAGTTTGTTGTGCGAGCTTTCCAAACGCCAGCAAGAAATAGTCGTTGCCGGCGGACTACTAAATTATACGGTAAAATGAGGAGATAAAAAATATGACAAAGATAAAAGTAAAAAATCCGCTGGTCGATTTGGACGGAGACGAAATGACCCGCGTTATATGGAGTATGGTTAAAGAGCATTTGATCTTCCCTTATATAGACGTAGACCTGAAATATTTCGACTTAGGCGTTATTCACAGGGATCAGACCGACGATAAAGTCACCCTCGACGCGGCAAAAGCAATAGAACAATACGGCGTCGGCGTCAAATGCGCGACAATTACTCCCGACGACGATCGCATCAACGAATATAAGCTCAAAAAAGCTTGGCCTTCCCCGAACGGACAAATAAGAAGCTATCTTGACGGCACCGTATTTAGAAAGCCCATTATAGTCAAAAATATTAAACCCGCGGTCAGAAGCTGGAAAAAGCCCATAGTCGTAGGCCGCCATGCTTACGGGGATATTTATAAAGCGCAGGAACTGGTTATTCCCACGCCGGGCAGAGCGGAACTGGTTTTCACCACCGACAGCGAAGGCGCGCACGGCGAAACCAAAGTAGTAGTCCACGAGTTCAAAGGCCCCGGCGTGCTTATGGGCATGCATAATACCGACAAATCAATACGCTCTTTTGCAAAAGCCTGCATACGCTACGCCATAAGCGAAAAAATTGACTTGTGGTTCGGCGCCAAAGACACGATAAGCAAAAAATACGACACAAGATTTAAAAATATATTTGCAAGCGAAATAGTGGAAGCCATGAAAGATATGCAAAAAGCGGGAGTAAGCTATAAATATTTCCTTATAGACGACGCGGTCGCGCAAGTGATGAAACACGAGGGCGGCATATTATGGGCGATGAAAAATTATGACGGCGACGTGTTTTCGGATATGATAGCGGCGGGCTTTGGCAGTCTCGGCATGATGACAAGCGTGCTGGTATCTCCGACCGGTAAATTTGAATTTGAAGCCGCGCACGGCACCGTCAAACGCCATTATTATCAATATAAAGAAGGCAAAGAAACTTCCACCAATCCGGTGGCGTCAATTTTTGCGTGGACAGGAGCTCTTAAAAAACGCGGGGAACTCGACGATACCAAAGACGTTGTTCAATTTGCGGGTAAACTTGAAAAAGCGGTTTTAGACTGCATTGAGGAAGGCCTTATCACCAAAGATCTTATGTCTCTTGTGGATAATCCGCCCAAGAAGCATCTTAATACCGCGGAATTTATAAGCGCCGTATCTAAAAAACTGGCGAAGGAAATGAAATAATTATGGCAATAAGAGGCATCAGAGAATACGACGGTAAAAAAGTATTGTTTACCTATTTCGGCGCGAGCGCTAAAGCTAAATCCCTCGCGCTGGCAACGCCGCAGACTAAAGAGAAAGACTTGCTTAAGGCAAATCCATGGCTTAAAAAAACCAAGCTGGTGGCAAAACCCGATCAGCTTTTTGGCAAACGCGGCAAACACGGGCTTTTGTCGGTCGACAAAGACTTTAAAGAAACGTGGAAGTGGATACAAGCCGGAATGAACAAAGAAACCGTAGTCGGCAAGACTGCGGGTACGCTTACTCATTTTCTGATAGAGCCGTTTACCCCGCATACCGACGAATATTACGCGGCTGTCAAAAGCGCGCGCGACGGCGATACTATTTATCTCTCCAACCGCGGCGGCATAAACGTGGAAGAAAATTGGGATATAGTTAAAGAAACTTTCGTACCCGTGATGTCCGACATTGAAGACGTTAAGCTCAATATGCCGGATTTCGGGCAAAATAAAGAAGCGGTAGAAAAGTTTATAAAGAAATTGTACCGCTTTTATATTGCGGGCGGTTTTGCTTATCTTGAAATAAATCCCTTTACTTTTGACAAATCCGAAGCCGTGCCTTTGGACTTAGTGGCAAAAGTTGACGATACTTCTTTATTTGAGACGGGCAAACTCTGGGGAGACTTGGAATTTCCCGCGGCTTTCGGCTCCAAAAGCGAACCCGAAGAAGAGTATATAAAAAGTCTTGACGAGCAAACCGGCGCAAGTCTTAAACTCACTATTCTTAACAGAAAAGGCAGAGTATGGACTATGGTGGCCGGCGGCGGCGCAAGCGTGATATACGCCGACACGGTATGCGACGTCGGGTTTTCCAAAGAGCTGGCAAATTACGGCGAATATTCGGGAGATCCCTCCAGAGAATTTACCTATCTTTATGCGAAAACTATTCTTGATCTAGCCACAAAAGAGAAAGATAAACGCGGCAAAGTGCTGCTTATCGGCGGCGGAATTGCAAACTTTACGGACGTGGCTAAAACATTTGAGGGCATTATTGAGGCTCTTGACGAATATAAAGACAAAATAAAGAAAAATAATATTAAAATTTTTGTCAGACGCGGCGGACCCAATTATAAGGAAGGTCTTGATAATATGCGCCGCGCGGGTGAAAAAATGGGGCTTGATATAAAAGTCTTCGGCCCGGAGACGCATATTACCCGCATAGTCTCTTTGGCTCTGAGGTAAAATTATGAAAGCGGAATTATTTACGAACACTACAACGGCCGTCATATACGGCAATCAGCAAAAAGCGGTGCAGAGAATGCTGGATTTTGATTATGTCTGCGGACGCAAAATCCCGTCTGTAGCGGCTATTATAGAGCCGGGTAAAAACGGAGTGCAAAAATTTTTCTTCGGCAAGGGCGAGGTGCTTATTCCGTCGTTTGGCTCTTTGGACGCGGCGGCAAAACGTTTCCCCAAAGCCGATGTTTTAATAAATTTCTCCTCGTTTAGAAGCGCGTATAAAACGTCTATGGAAGCTTTGAACGCAAAAACAATTAACACCGTCATAATCATAGCCGAAGGCGTGCCGGAAAGACGCGCGCGGGAAATAGCGGCAACGGCAAAAAAACTCGGCAAAATGGTTATCGGCCCGGCGACCGTGGGCGGCATTAAAGCCGGCTGTTTTAAAATAGGCAATACCGCCGGCACGATAGACAATATAGTCGAGAGCAAGCTCAACAGGCCGGGCAGCGTCGGTTTTGTGTCCAAATCCGGCGGCCTGTCCAACGAAGTTTACAATATAGTCGCCAGAAATACCGACGGCCTTTACGAAGGCATAGCCATAGG
>JAIRMX010000230.1 GCA_031258375.1 Elusimicrobiota bacterium
TGGGCGTAGCGGAAGAAGAGATGATAAGGCGGTATATAAGGGAACAATGAATGTATGAATTATGCCGAGCAGTTGACCTTGTTAGAAACCACGCCCTTTAGGGCGTAGGTCTTTCATTAATACAGATGCTGAAACTAGTTCAGCATGACAACTTAAAAACCAACCTAACCCGTAAGGTCTTAATACGGGGTTCAGCATGACGAATATCCATTATTTTCGGCTTACATTAACAACAGTTTTTCTCCTTTATCGCTTTATTTTATCAAAAAAACTTTTGTTTTGCACGATATCTTTGCTAAATAAAGCCCCAATATTTTAACAGGCTTAAAATAGCCGTGTTATAAAAATCAGCTTAGCGTTTTTAAGAACCTGTCCAACGCGGCGGCACCGCAAAGCGTTTTTTTAAATACTCCGCAACACTCTAAAACTTCGGCAAAAATCGTTCCCGTTTCTTTTCTTAGGATTTCTTCCGCGTTTTCCGGAGTGAATTTATATCTGTCCGCAAGTTTCAGAGCCCAATCGTAATGTTTTGAGATTGCAAGAGAGTTTTTAATTTTTTCAAAATCATTTTTTACAAGGCAGTCGCTCAATTCTTCAAATTCGCTTTTAAGCCTGCCCGGCAGTATAGCAAGACCCATAACTTCGATTAACCCTATATTTTCGCGCTTTATATGGTGGAATTGCTTATGCGAATGAAATATGCCTTCAGGGAATTCTTCCGACGCGGCATTATTTCGCAAAGCTATGTCGAGCTGCAACTTTCCCTTCGCGATCCTTGCCATAGGAGTAACCGTGTTATGACGCGTTTGGCCGTCATAAGCGCGTATTGCGACGGCGGGATCGTTGTAATTAACCCACGCGTCAAACGCAATGTTGGCGGCTTTCAGAACGCCGCGGCGCGAACCGCTAAATCTAAGAACGCTAAGCGGCCAGTCCAAAATTTCGCATTCAATATCCGGCAGATTTTTTATCTTGAAAGTTTTTCGCGTTTTTACTTTATGCATCGGGAAAGTATATCTGCCGCCCTGATAATGATCGTGATTTAAAATAGAACCGCCCACAACAGGCAAATCCGCGTTGGAACCTATAAAATAATGCGGGAATCTTTCCAGAAAATCGGCCAGACGAACAAATGTGTCTTTATTTATCGCCATGTCCGTATGGCAACCGTTAAGAACTATGCAGTGCTCGTTATAATAAATATACGGCGAATATTGGAAAAACCATTTTTCTCCATTGAGTTTTAACGGTATCAAGCGTATGTTCTGCCGCGCGGGATAATTAAGCCGCCCGCGATAGCCTTCATTCTCGCGGCAGAGCATACATTTGGGATAAATATTTCGACTAAGCGCGGCCGCGCCCAGCTTTTTAACCGCGGCTATTTCCTCAGGCGTTTTTTCGGGTTTTGAAAGATTAACGGTTATGTCGAGTTTTCCATATTTCGTATCAGTTTTCCAAGCAAGATTCTTCTCCGCGCGTTCAATCTTTATATAATCGCATTGCTGTTGCGTTTTATACATCCATGCGGCGGCTTTTTTTATGCCGGAACGTTTTTCGATTTCTTCAAACTTTGCGGTAAACTGAAAGGGACGAGGCGTTATGATTCCACACAACTCCCCCTCTAGAATTTCTCGCGAAACCGGCAAATTTTCTATAAGCCCGTTTGCCGCGGCCCATTTTGATATTTCGGATAAAATACCCGACGGATATTTTGGCAGATTATAGTCAACTATAGAAGGCTCTTCAAAAGAATCGAGCCGCAGAACCGACAGCATCATATTCACCGTCCATGTTTTGTCGGCGCGCGAAACAAGCCCGTTTTTAACGGCGTAAGCTACGAGACGGGCAATATGGAAATTAATATCGGGCATTAATATTTTCTCTTTTTTTCCCAGTCGGATACAGTTTCTATTATCCGCTCAAGGTTATATCTGCGCGTCCAGCCAAGCTCCGTTTCCGCTTTAGCCGGATCGGCTATCAGGGTGGCCGGGTCGCCGGCGCGGCGGGGAGCATATTCGATTTTGAAATCAAGTCCGGTGATTTTTTTTACCGTTCCAATAATTTCTTTTACGCTGTAGCCGTTGCCGCTGCCCAGATTATATCGTTCGCTTTTATTTTCCCGCGCCATTTTTTCCATAGCCAGAATATGCGCGTCGGCAAGATCGTTTACGTGCACGTAATCTCTTATGCAGGTGCCGTCTTTTGTCGGATAATCGCAGCCGAAAACTTTTATGCTCTCTCTTTTACCCAGCGCGGCTTGGAAAATTATAGGTATAAGATGCGTCTCGTTTTCGTGCGATTCGCCGATTTTCCCGTCCGGGTGAGCGCCGCAGGCGTTAAAATATCGCAGGCTTGCGCTTTTAAGCCCGTAAGCCTCGTCATAGTCTTTCAAAATCTGCTCGACCATAAGTTTGGTTCTGCCATAAGGGTTTATGGGGTTTTGAGGATGATTTTCATCTATGCGTTCTTTTTCCGGCTCGCCAAAAATAGCCGCGCTGGAAGAAAATACGAAATATTTAACGCCGCCTTCAACCATAGCGTCTAAGAGAGATATCACCTTGCAAACATTATTTTCGTAATATTTCGACGGTTTTGCCACGCTTTCGCCGACTTCCGTAAACGCCGCAAAATGCATAACCGTCTCTATATCGTATTTCTTAAAAATATTTTTCAGTTTTTTCTTATTTCCCAAATCGCCTTTTACAAACGGAAATCCGCGTACGGCTTTTTTGTGGCCTTTTGATAAATTATCATACACCACAGGGAAGTATCCTTTATCCTTTAAAACTCTTATCGTATGGGAACCTATATATCCGGCCCCGCCGACGACTAGAATATTGCTCATAATCGCTTCTCCAGTTTGCACGCGCCGGTTTCTGCGCACGCTATGTAAAATTCCGCGTCAAACCCGGTAATTTTTTTATACTCCGGCTTTATGTCTTTTATAAAATCTTCAATGTCCCCGTTTTTTACTATGCATACCGCGCATCCGCCAAAACCCGCTCCCGTCATGCGCGCCCCGATAGTTCCTTGGTGATCTAACGCAAGTTTTACGGCGGCGTCAAGTTCTTTACATGAAACTTCGTAATCATATCTCAGAGAATCGTGGGATTCTTTCATTAATTTACCGAAACCCGCAACGTCGTTCTTTTCCAAAATCTTGCAAGCGGCAATAGTGCGCGCGTTTTCGTAAATCGCGTGTTTCGCGCGCTTGCGCGCGACGGGGTTTTTTATCAAGTCTTTGTTATTTTCAAATTCTTCCGGGCCAAGAGAACAAAGATTTTTGATGTTTAATTTTGTTTGTAAATCTTTCAGCGCGTCTTCGCATTCTCTTCTGCGCTCATTATACTTTGAGCCGGCGAGTTCGCGTTTTTTATTGGTATTTATTATAACGATAGACATCTCTTTAAGCTCAAGCGGAACATATTTATAATCCAAACTGCTGCAATCAAGAAAAATCGCTCTTTCCTTTTTGCCCATCGCGGAAGCGAACTGATCCATTATGCCGCAGTTCATTCCGACAAACTCGTTTTCGGCTTTTTGCGAAAGTTTGGCTATTGCCACGTTGTCGAGACCGAATTTGAAAAAATCATTAAGCAGCACGCCGGTACATACCTCTATAGACGCTGACGACGATAATCCCGCACCGTTGGGAATATTGCCGTTATAAACAATATCAAAACCCCTGTCTATCTTTAAGCCCTCGGCTGCAAAAATAGATATGATTCCTTTGGGATAATTTGTCCAACCGTCTTCTTTACGATATATTATATCGGAGAGATCGACTTCTATAACTCCATTTTGCGGGAAGTTTACGGAATAGAATCTGATTTTTTTATCATTTCTTTTCGCGGCCGCAGCATATGTGCCCAGAGACAGCGCGGACGGGAAGACATATCCGCCGTTGTAATCTATATGTTCGCCGATAAGATTAACTCTGCCGGGCGCAAAAAAAGAGCCTTGCGGTTCATATTTAAATATTTTCTTAAAATCGGCTTCAATATTTATATCCATAAGTTCTCCTATTCTATCAATTTGTCTTTTCATTTAATAAACTCGCCGTTTAACTTACATAAGACGTAATAAATACAATTCTTAAAAAATAATTTTCAAAAACTACGCAAGGCAAGGTTTTAATATTATGTTTCCCATAAAAAACACTATAGCAAATTTTTTATATTTTTCAAAAACATTTCAAAATTAAAAAAAAACATTTGACTTATTTTTGATTTAGTTGCATAATAATAGAGTATGTGTCTAATCCAATAATATGTACAGGAGGAGTATGTTTATTACATTAGCGGCGTTCTTCGCTTTTACTTTGGCAGTATTTGCTCTTGCTTATTATAAAACGAGAAATGCCAATACTAACACGGAAGAAGGCTATTTTCTTGCCGGACGCGGTCTCACCGGCATAATCATAGCCGCTTCCCTTATGCTTACCAATCTGTCTACGGAGCAAATGATAGGCCTTAACGGACAAGGTTATGGATTTAATATGTCCGTGATGGGCTGGGAAGTCGGCGCGTCGCTGGCTCTGATTATCGTGGCGCTTTATTTTCTTCCGCGCTACCTCAAACAAGGCTATGCAACCGTGCCTGATTTCGCCGGAGACAGATTTGACAACGGCACAAAACAGCTTATAAACGGATTATTCTTATTGGGATATGTTTTCATTTTATTTCCGATAATCCTTTATTCCGGCGCAATAGGCATGGGCGGTATTTTTAATATCAAGGAAGTTTTTGGACTGCAAAGTGATTTCGCCATGATAGCAATAGTAGTAGCCGGAATTGGAGCTTTAGGTTGTATCTATAATTTTTTCGGCGGACTGCGTATTATGGCATGGGCTGACGCCTTTAATGGAATAGGTCTTTTGATAGGAGGGCTTTTGATACCGATTCTCGGGCTTATTTACATCGGAAACGGCAATCCTTTTGAAGGCTTATCCGTATTAATAACCCAGCATCCGCAAAAGTTTAATGCCATAGGTTCCTCTGTGGATCCGGTACCCTTTGCCACAATGTTTACCGGAATGTTCTTGGTAAACCTTTTTTATTGGGGTACAAATCAAGTTATAATACAGAGAGCTCTGGCGGCGAAAAATCTTAAAGAAGGCCAAAAAGGTATACTTTATGCGGCTGTTTTGAAACTTTTTGGTCCTTTGTTTCTCATTCTACCCGGCATCATAGCTTTTCATATCTTTCGCGATAATCCGCTTAAAATCAACGACATGGCCTACCCGGAACTTGTAAAAACGATACTACATAATCCGTGTCTGATAGGATTGTTTGCCGGCGTATTATTCGGCGCAATTTTAAGCTCTTTTAACGCCGCTCTTAATTCCACGGCCACGCTTTTTATGCTAAATATTTATAAACCTTATTTTAATAAAAATGCCAAAGAATCGGACATGGTAAAGAAAGGCAAGGTTGCGGCTATTATTTTATCTGTGTTTTCAATGCTGGTTGCGCCGCTCATAGTATTTGCGCCGCAGGGACTGTTTCAGTACTTGCAGACGGCAAACGGGTTATATAATGTGCCGATATTTACAATAATAATAGTGGGCATGTTAAATAAAAAAGTACCCTCTTGGGCCGCCAAACTTTCGCTGATATCTTTTATTATAGTATATGGTATTACGCAGGTTTTACCCATGACCGGCTTGGACAGCGCATTACCCGGCTTTCTCCGCTGGTTCGTGCATCTGCATTTTTTACATATACTTGCCATACTTTTTATTTTGTGTTCCGCGTTCATGCTTATAATGGGACAACTCTATCCCGAGCATAGCAAATTTAACGCGCACGATGATAGAAAGATTGTTGATACGAAACCATGGGACAAGGCAATCTTGGTCAGCGGTTTGATTGCGGCTGCAGTTATAGGACTATATGTTTTACTTTCTCCGCTTGGTATAGCCAGTTAAATTCGCTGTTAATTTTTAAAAAATCCTGTTCTTTTGAACAGGATTTTTTTATGAATATCAAATAAAACACTCTCTCTTGACGGCGGGAGCGTTTCATATTAAAAACATTTTTTACACAGAACTTTTTATAGAAAAAGTATAAGTTTAAAAAATAGCTGTTATTTACAAGTTAAAAAGAGACAGCTATAAAATATCAAAAATATACAGTTTAAAGGAGTCTGTTTATATCTTTTGGGTCTTGTTGCACAATTAGGTAAAGAAGCTGCCCAAAGCACAACACAAACCATAACAGCACTCCA
>JAIRMX010000026.1 GCA_031258375.1 Elusimicrobiota bacterium
TTTAAGGGCTTTGTATTGCCTATTCTGGAGTATTTTACATAAATCTCGTCAGAATATTTTTCTTAAAAACCGCTTGCCTCTTTTATTATTTTAGTCCAATATCTCTTTGATATTTTACATGTTACTTTTTACGAACCGTTTGCAGCTAAATCCGCTTATAACAATGATATAATTTTAAAAGAGGTAAAATAAGAAATTCTATGAATTTAAAACTTTTAGTTTTAACAATTGCGGCGTCTTTAATTTTTGGCTGCGCAAATTCGCTTTGGCATAAACCCGCTTCCGCGCTTACGCCCGCCACCGCCGCCGAGACAGCCAAAACTGAAGTTAACGACAATAATACAGTTTCCGTCCAGACGCCTGCCGCCGAAAACAAGAAAACCATCGTCGCAGACAGGCAGATAGACGCGCAAAACATAAAGCGGCATGATATAACAAAATCATCGGCAAAACAACCGGAAACAAAAACGTCCGCAGCCGAAGAACAACAAAACAAACGGGAAGACTTTGTTTTTACATCCGACGGCAGACTTATGCATCCGTGGTACGGCGAAAAAGAAATAAAAAATTACGAAGGCGCAAAGCCGGCGTGGTTTGACGAAAGTTTAAAATTTAAAATAGGCTGGTCTTTTATAACGGCGGGCGAGGCCGAGCTTACGGCAAACAAAATTTTTGACGTCGACGGACAGCCGGTTTTTGCGGTTGAGGCTTACGCGCAGTCTTATTCCGTAATAGACAAACTTTTTAAAGTGCGCGATATAAATATATCGTGGATTTCCGCCGATTTAACAAAATCCTTAGGCTATTGGCAAAGCGTCCGCGAAGGCAGATATAAAAGAGACGAATGGCTTATCTTCGATTATAAAAACAGTTTATATTCTATTTACAAACAAAACAATAAAAAAGAGCTGAGTAAGGAACTTATAAAATTTAACGGGGATAGAGTTTGGGATATGCTTTCCTCCTTGTACTTTGTGCGCAGCCAAGAGCTGCCTTTGAACGAAACGATATATTTTGATATAGTTAATGTTAAGAAGCAATATCCTTTGAAAGTTACTGTTCACGGCAAGGAAACGATTAAAACAAAAGCGGGGAAATTTGACTGCATTGTGGTGGAGCCGGCAATAAGCGGAGAAGGGATTTTCGTATCCAAAGGCAAAAGTTTAAAAGTTTGGCTTACCGATGATAAATATCGCATGCCGGTTAAAATGTCCGTTGAAGTTTTTATAGGCAGCGTACACGCGGAGCTTGTGAGTTTTGAAAGAAAATAATTAATTATTTAGCAATTATTTCTTTGTATTTGATAGTATTCTCAGTATTTATGGTATATTTTGCTCTACAATATCCTTAAGCCTCATTGTTATGGCGGTTTGCCATTTTATCCATTTATCGCCAATCAAAACTACTTCTGCGCCGGCAAATTTATCCTTAAACCGCCGTATTGCGTTCATATTGATATCGTCGGCGCCGCTTTTTACTTCAATTCCGACAATTTTACTACCGTATTTAATCACAAAATCCACCTCATATTTAACGCCGCCGCTTGTCTCGCGCCAATATAGCAGTTTCGCGTTTGGATTTTTGTTCACTTCGTTGAGCAAATGCGCCCCTACCGCGCTCTCAACCAATCTGCCCCACCAAGTTTTGTTATCAAGAGCATCCTCAAATATCTCGGTTTGTCCTGCCGAAATCAACGCCGTATTGTAAACTTGAAACTTCGGGCTTGAACTCTTTATTTTTATTAATTTCTCGCTGTGCATTTCAAGACCGGCCAGCAGTCCGGATTGCTCAAGTAATCGCAGATATTTCGCCAAAGTCACCGTATTGCCTGCATCTTGCAATTGTCCCAAAATTTTATTGTAAGACAAAATCTGTCCGCTGTATACCACTCCAATATCAAATAATTGCCGCAAAAGAGCTGGTTTATCAATTGGGGTCAACATCAAAATATCGCGATTAATTCCGGATTCTACAACGGCGTCTTTAATATATAACTTAAATCGTTCTTCGTCATTGATAAATCCTGCCCCGCCGGGATACCCGCCAAACCAAACAAATTCTTCGGGCGTATAACCAAAGGCTTTTTTCATCTCCGCATACGACCAATGCCCCGCTCGAATTAACTCAAAACGCCCCATCAGCGATTCAGTAAGTCCTTTTTGCAACATTAAGCGAGAAGAGCCGGACAAAACCAATTTGATATTGACGTCATTTTTAGTATCTTCGTCCCAGTTTCGCTTGACCGCCAGTCCCCAGTTCGGTATCCGTTGAATTTCGTCAACAACCAATAGCCCTTCCGTTTTGCCTTGCGATTTCATCTCAAGCCGCAGTCTTTCCCAAACATTATCAAGCCAAACCCCGTCAGCCGCGACGATATTATCAACGGAGTAATCGGCCGTAAAAATCGTCGTTTTTTTCAGCATCTGTTTGATGATCGTCGTTTTTCCAACTTGCCTCGGGCCGACTAACACTTGAATGAATTTTCTCTTTTCATTGAAAATTCTATCCGTTAAAATATTGAATTGTTCTCTGATAAATTCTTTTGCCATAACGTATCCTTTCTACATTTTACTCAATATGCAAAGCAAATACTACTCAATGTAATAAGTAAATTGTATCGCATTTTTATCAAAAATACAATGTTGCCCGCAATGTCGCGGTAAATTTAGCCGCTCTCGGCGCAAAACGAAGTGCGGTGTTCTGATATAGACAAGATGACCTGCAATATGTCGGCAGTTTTAGTTTAGTTTATATTACCGCGCACTTGCAAAAAACCAAAACTGCCGAAATTTTATATTTCATATCACGCGACGTTTTTGCGCATAATTAGCGGTGAAACGCTAAAATACTTTAGATACTGTCCGGTATATTTATCTGCGTCTCAATTTCTTTAATTTCTTTTTTTATAACTCTTTTGACTCTTGAATTTTTTATGTCCTTTACGGCATCAGGCATGCCTGATTTTATTATAGAGTTTACTTCAATGTATTCTGCAAGTCTTTTGTAAAACTTCCTAGTTGATACGCTGGACAGCCGCTTTAAAGCGTATTCGCTGTACATTTCCGGCGGCGCGGATATAACTTTGTTAAAATTGCTGAGCAATGTTACCGACGAGGGATCTTTTTCCGCAATATCTAGAAAAATTCCTTTATCTTCTTCAATAAAGGGGATGAGAGCGCTTGCCGGATCATCCAAAAAATATTTAGTCAGTGAACTAATATATTTCTTCTCTATGCGTTTGGCGCGGTCGCTTGTTGTTCTTGTCGGTTTTTCTGCAAACTTATTTTTTGCTTCTTCGTATCTTATTCTGCGCCTTTCAACCGATTGATAATGGTACTTGTCATCTCTACCGTGTTTTATACGTTGTGTCTCTTGTACGGCTATCGGTATCCATAAAGGGTAAATCGCAAAAAAAGCTTTAGCAGTTATTTTCTTGCGATCTTGTTGTTTTTCTATTTCACCCAGGAGCTTATTATATCTTTCGTCGTTTTCTTTCATCTTTACTAAGGTATTGTCCAATAACTCTAATATTTCCTGTCTCTTCTCAGGAGAATAAATACAAATACCCGTAATTTGATCGCAATTATCGGCGACGTCTTCCGCTAAAACGAAAGACGGCAGCAGAAGAGCAAACAAACTTACTATCATTATTAACCTTTTCATTTTACGTCCTCCTCGTTATTTTTTTATTTAGCTTTTTGGCTGATAAAAAACGGCCGTTATATTTGAGCTATACCAGTAACCCAAGATATGACAGCCGTGGTTTACCGCCTTTCGGCGGTAAACGCTCGGCACAAAACAACTCGGGAGCTACCCTTATCGTTTTGTGCCTGATAACGAGCTGCTTCTGGACTGGTATAAGCCTTTGATTTCTCAAAAGCTCTCCCTGTTCTTCGCAGGGTTCCAAAAACAGAATCAAATTTTATAAGCCTTTCGGCTTACATATAACAACAGTTTTACTGCAACTTTCTACTACAAATTCATTTTAGCATAATTTTTTGTGTCATTGTCAAGAAAATCGACGATTGACGCGATGATATTTGGGCAGTGCTAAAAATATATATATTTTAAAAGCAAGCTATATAGGGTCAATATTGACGAATTATAAAATAGAACAGGCAGTTTTTCAGAGTTGTGTATATATTTTTAGCACTGCCGATATTTGAACAGAACGTCATATTTTGATATATTTATGCAGTAGGGGTAGAAAGTGAATAATAAAAATAAAAAGCATCTTCTGAAAATATTAAACAGTTTTGGAAACAAGCAAATCATAGTTATTGGCGACGTTATGCTTGACCATTCTATAAAAGGAGGCGTTTCGCGCATTTCGCCGGAAGCTCCCGTTCCCGTCGTAAACGTGGAAAACGAAATTTACGCCGCCGGCGGCGCGGGTAATGTCGCGGTAAATTTAGCCGCTCTCGGCGCAAAACCAATAATCCTTTCGGTAATAGGCGAAGATATAAAAGGGCAGGTATTGAAGGATTATCTTGCCAAAAAGGGCGTCGACGTTTCAAAGCTGGTTAAAGACGAAGACCGCCCGACAACGCAAAAAATACGCGTGATAGCGGAACGCCAGCAAGTTGTAAGAATCGACAGAGAATCCCGTTCAAAAATTTCCCCTGATATCGCAAAAGTCTGCATTCAGAATTTTAAAGCGGCTTTAAAAAATGCAAAAGGCGTGGTAATGTCCGATTATGGAAAGGGTATGCTTTCCGACCACAATATACACGAAATTATAAGTTTGTGCCGCGTAAAAAAAATTCCGGTCTGCGTTGATCCCAAAATTGATAATTTTAAGAAATACAAATATATAACTTGTATGACCCCCAATACGAAAGAAGCGTGGGAAGGCATGGGTCTGCCGCCGCAAAAAGACGAAACCGCGCTTATCGCGCTTGGCAAAAATATACTTAAAACTCTGCGCGCGGATTCGATTTTAATAACCCGCAGTTCGGAAGGAATGACGCTTTTTGAAAATACGCCGAAAACAAAAATCACGACGATAAAAGCCGCGGCTCAGGAGGTTTTTGACGTTACCGGAGCGGGCGATACCGTAATTTCCGTTTTAACGCTAGCCCTTGCCTGTAAAGCGAGTCTTAAAGACGCGTCTTATATAGCAAATAAAGCCGCCGGTATCGTAGTGAGCAAACTTGGCACCGCAACGGTAAGCAAAGAAGAAATAAAAGAGGTTTTAAAATGAAAAATATCTTAATTGTAATACCGGCTAGATACGGTTCAATACGCCTGCCCGCCAAAGTGCTTGAGAAAATTGAAGATAAAACAATTCTGGAGTGGGTTTACTCCGCCGCGATTAAAGCCAAATGCGCGGACGTAATTATAGCTACGGAAAATAAAAAAATAGTTGACGCCGCAAAAAAATTCGGCGCAAAAGCCGTTATGACAAGCAAAGACTGCCAAAGCGGCACCGACAGAGTTTTTGAGGCCGCGTCAAAAACAGACGCGCAATATATAGTGAACGTGCAAAGCGACGAGCCTTTTATAGAGCCTTCCACAATTAAAAACGTGGTTAATTTGCTTATATCCGACGCAGAGGCCGATATTGTTACGGCTTGCGTTCCTACTTTGAATTTGAACGTAATTACAAAGCCAAACTGCGTCAAAGCGGTTTTAAACGAGCAGAACAGGGCTTTATATTTTTCCCGTTCGGTAGTTCCTTACAAAAGAGAAAATACGGAGGAAGCTCTAAAAGTTCCGTATTATCAGCACTGCGGCATTTACGGTTTTAAAAGAGCGGCTTTAGAAAAATTCGTAAAGCTGCCAAAAAGCACTCTCGAGAATTTAGAGAAACTGGAACAACTGCGAGCTTTGGAAGCCGGAATGATAATAAAAAGTATTTTAATAAAAAAAACCGGCCCCGCGATAGATACTGCCGAAGACCTTTTTAAAGCAAAAGAATTTGTAAAAAAGAATAAATAGCTTTATATAATCTATTAAAAAATTCAGAAGAATTGTTTATTATTGTATAAGTAAATATAATAAAAATCAAAGTATTCTCAATTTGATTGCCTATTCATTCTTTATTTAATTCAAAAGGAAGTTATATTAATATTTAGCGAACATCCATGGACATAAGCCCGCGGAGGTTTGCTTATTATTGCGCGGGTATACGGCAATTTATTTGCGGTGCTTTTCCTTATAGGCGCGCTGTCCCACGGGGCGGTGGCAGACAGAGAGGCGGGGCTTCCTGCCGGAATATCTATTAGGGACGTTGTGTATAAACTCAAAAACGGTCAAAAAGCCCGCGTTGACGGCAAGAAAATCAAACTAAGTATATAGATGCTTAACCATAAATTCTAAAAAACCTTCTCTTATATAAATCTTATATTACATTTTTGTACAATATTTATGTCATAATTATACATAGAAATATTACTTTAAATAAAGTGTCAAAAAACGCACAATCAAGTTTTGTTACCGACTCTGCCGAGCAGTTGTTGTCTTACGTGTGAGATTTGACAAAGGAAGTTTGCGCGCGGGTGAGGGTGGAAAAGACGGATGCTGAGCGACGATTACAGAGACATATTGTCCGCATTAAGTAAAAAAAAGGTTAAATTTTTGTTGGTCGGCACGTATGCAATGGCGGTACACGGTTATCCGCGCGCGACAATGGATATTGATATTTTGATTGCGTTCGAAACAGAAAACGTACAGGCCGTCATAAACGCTTAAAAAAAATTCGGCATCGTTTAACCCGCCTTTAATAACGCTTCCATGTAAAGCTGTCCCGCTTTGTAAGAACTTCTAACAAGCGGTCCGGCCATAACGCCTTTAAAACCTATTGAAAGCGCATAATCTTTGAGCATATCGTAATAAGACTGTTCGGGATATTCTTTTACCGGGTAATGCCGCGCGGAAGGCGCAAGATATTGGCCGAGAGTAAGCAAGTCGCAACCTGCGGAGGACAAATCTTTTAAAACGTTTTTCAATTCGGTTTCCGTTTCCCCAAGCCCTAGCATAAGGCCGCTTTTTGTAATTATGCGCGGCGCGATTTTTTTGGATTTTTCCAAAAGTTTGACAGACCTGGCGTAATGCGCGCCGCAGCGCACTTCTTTGTAAAGCGAAGGCACGGTTTCAACGTTATGCGCCAAAACTTCGCATCCGCCGTCAAGTATTGTTTTCAAGAACTCAAATTTGCCGCCGATATCCGATATTAAAGGCTCTACCTTACAATTCGGCGCGGAGGTTTTTACCGCGCGTATCACCTCGAAAATATGACGCGCGCCGCCGTCGGGCAAATCGTCGCGCGAAGGCATCGTAAGAACAAGATATTTAAGATTTAAAGTAAGCGCGGCTTTGGCCACTTTTTGCGGTTCTTCCTCGTCCGCCGCGGCGGGCGCAAGGTCTTTTGTTACGGCGCAAAACCTGCATTTTCGCGTGCAAATATCGCCGAGTATCATTATAGTCGCGTCTCCGCGCGAAAAACATTCCCCCCTGTTTGGGCAGCGCGCTTCGCCGCAGACGGTATTCAAACCGTCTAAAATATTCTTCGTTTTACACGCGCCCGCGTTATAAAAAGCCGCTTTGCTTTTACCGACATTGTCTTTAAGCCATTTAGGAATTGCTCTCATAATAGTATAATTATATTAAATGAAGAAGATATTTACACTATCGTTATTATTCTTTTTGTCTGCGCCGGCTTTTTGCAAAGAGGAAATTTCCGCCGATATGAAAGAAGCGGTTAATCTTTATTTCTCTTTCAAACAGGAAGAAGCGCTTAATAAATTTATAGAAATTTCAAAAACGAATAAAGAACGCGACGCGTTTTTAAACGCGGCGTATATCGCGCTTGAGCTTGGAAATTCTCGTCTTGCGGTAGATACTATGGCAACGGCTCTGCAATTATTTCCCGAAGACACTACGGTTCTTGAATTTGCGGGAGAGGCTTATTTATCCTCGGGATATTATCTCAACGCGGAAAATATTTTCGCCCGGCTCAGCGAAAAAAACGATAAAACGGAATTTTATTTTATCAATCTTGCGCGCGCGCAAATAGGATTAAACCAGCTTGAACTTGCCAAGCTGAACCTCAAGCAAGCCGCAGCCGGAGCCAATCATATTTCGCTTTCAAATTTTTTGCTCGGCTCGGTTTACGAACAGCAAAAACGCTATGAAGACGCCGCGCACGCGTACAAAAAAACCGTTGATTATGATTCCCAATTCGTCGAAGCAAAACAGAAATATGCGAACGTTCTCGTCAAGCTAAAAAAATACAAAGAAGCCTTAAAAAATTATAACGCCGTGGCCACAGTCGAAAGTTCTCTGCAAGAAACGACCCAAGCCATTGCAAAAATAGATAAGAAAATCAGAAGAGAAGACAAAATCTCCCCCGTCGTTACCTTAGGGCCAAAGCAGCATACTCACGTTAAATCGCCGGTATCTTACGAAGGCAAATTGCCGACAATACGGGTGGGCATAAGCGCAAAAATAAACGGCGCGCCGGAAGGAATGAAAAGCTTAAAATTTGCAACTGCGTATAAATTCAAAGCTTCGGATAAAAACGATAAAACGCTTGTCAACGGCAAAGCGAAAGAATTTTGGACGGTAGAAATAACCAACAACGTTCTTTACTTAAAATCGCCAAAAGGCGTAAGAACTAAATTCGACGGCATTATAAAACTAACGCAAACTTCGGACGACGAAAACGCCCCTACGACAATAATAAAAAGCGTATTGACGGGACACGGAACGACGTGGGCGGCGCGCGAAGACAAAGAATACCGCGGGGATTTTGAATTTATCCACAATAAAAAACTCAACGCAATTATACCGGTAAACATCGTAAATATAGAAGAATACGTTTTTGGAGTAATCGCCGCCGAAATGCCGAGCGTATTTCCCATAGAAGCCTTGAAAGCGCAAGCCGTTATAGCCCGCACTTACGGCATTAAATCCTTAGGCAAACATAAACGTTACGGATACGATATATGCGACACGCAAAGTTGTCAGGTTTACGGCGGAGTTCGCTCCGAGCGCGAAAGAACCAATGCCGCGGCCGAAGCCACTATGGGGCTGATTCTCACGTATAAAAATAAACCCATAGAAGCGGTATTTTCGTCTAATTGCGGCGGTTTTACGCAAAGCAGCAAAGAAGCCGGCTGGTTTACAAACAGCTATTTGCAGCCGGTGTCGGACTATTACGATTTCAATACCGACGATTTACAGCCGTATCATTTTAAAGAACTTCTGCAGCAAACGCGCGGGGCTTACAGCCGTTTCTTCAAAAACGTAAGTCCGGCTGCTTTCCGTTGGAGCAGATACATAGAAGAGCCCCAGCTTCGCGAAATAATAAGACGCAAAAAAGATATCGGCAAAATAAAGGCCGTTATTGCGCTTAGACGCGGAATATCGGGCTATGTAAACGGCGTTAGAATAGCGGGAAGCAAAGGCAGTTTAATTTTGAACAAAGAAAACGAAATCAAAAAATATCTCGCGCTCGGCATGCTGCGCAGCACTTATTTCATAGCGGAGCCGGTACTCGAAAAAGGCGAAGCCAAAGCGTTTATATTTTACGGCGGAGGCTGGGGACACGGAGTCGGCTTATGTCAAACCGGCGCTGGAGGACGCGCCGAAGCGGGGCAGTCTTTTGACGAAATTTTAAATCATTATTACACAGGCACGCGGCTTAAAGATGTAAGAAGCAAATAGTTAGCAACCGCCGCTGCCGTCACAACAGACTAAATATGTCTGCATAGAATCCGTGCCGCTTATATGCAAAGCTTTCCATTGAAGAACAGTTGAAGCGTTTGAAGTTGTCGCATTGCACGAATTTGTATCTGTTCCCCAATTAGACGTTGTCCCGTTTTTTTTAAGTCCAAAGCCGCCGTATCCGTCCCAATACAGGCTTTTAACGCTAAGATTATCATATGCTTTTATATTATTTAACGACGAGTTGGAATGCCCTATTCCTAATCCGTAATTTCTGTTAAACACATTCAATATGCCTGCGGGAGTTGGAGGACTGGTCGGAGTAGGATCACTGCCATAACCATTAGTATAATAGCCTACGCGCAAGTCAACGTTAGCGGCACCATTTGTTTGCCCGTCTTCGCCATTTAACTTTATATGAAGATTACGAGCGTAAAAAGAGGTATCCACAGTAAGGACATTATCGCTATCTTCATTGCTTACATGTCCGATTTCAATTCTGCCTGAAGGAGAAATATTTTGCGGCACATTCACCTCGCCTCTGGTGCCGAGCAGCGCGATATTTGCGTTAATAGAGCTGTAATAAACATGCGGCGTAGGGAAAAATGACACGTACTTTATTGTTTGCGCCGATAGAACCGCGCAAAAACTCAAAAACAAAAATAGAACAATCGTTTTCTTAAAACTAAAATTCCTGCCGATTATATGCATAATAATCTCCGTTAATTGCAACCTTGAACTTATTTAATAACTATATAATATTTTTGCTTAATACTCAATTCCATTAACATAACGTCACTAAATTTATGCTTAAAGTTTTGAAGTTCTAAGCTTTCCTTTACCAGAAGAGTCCGAACTTTTTTGTTGTACATTCTGTTGTTGTTGAAACTGCTGATAGTCGCTCATATCCGAAGGTAAAGCCCCGCTAGGAAAACCGCCGCCGCTTGACATTTCCGCAGGATTAAAACCCGCAGGCATGCCCGGAATAGCGGGAATCATAGAGGTATCATCCGGCATAGCAGATTCTGCGGCCGGCATTTGCTGCTTGTTAGTTTTTTTGGAAGGAGCAGGCGCGGTTTTAGCTTTATTACCGGATGCGGCTTCCTTTGTTTTTCCTTTTGGAATTATCGGATTGCCTTTTGCGTCCCTGGGAATATTTTGATAAGCTATAAAATCCTTAATTAACTTAGCTGTTTTCGTATGCTTATTGCGCTGGGCAATTTGTAAGGCGGTCATTTTATTTTTAGTGGTTTTTTTGTAATCCGCACCCAATTTAAGCAATTCATCAACCAGTTGAGTATCTCCTAAATAAGCAGCCCAAAAAAGAGGCGTTTCGCCGTTTTTATTTGCTTTGTTTATATCCGCGTTTCTATCAATCAATAAAGATATCATTTCCGTATTCTTTGTTTGTATGGCATATAGGAGAGCCGTCATACCTGAAGCATTGGCGGCATTTACGTCCGCTCTATAATCAATAAGCGCTTGAGCGCTCTGTAAATCGCCGTAAGAAACAGAAACTATCAAAGGAGTGTTTCCGTTGGCATCGGCAAAATTAGGATTAATACCCGCTTTAAGCATAGCGTCAACGCCGACAAATTTCTTTTGGAAAGCGTATCTAAGCATATTATCTTGGCTAGCTCCTGCGCGCGCGCCGTTAGACATTAAAAACGTAACAGGCATGGGGCTGCCGTTTTGTATGGCTGCGGTAAGCGGCGTAGTTCCGCGGCGGCTTTGCTGATTAGGATCCGCGTTAGCAATAATAAGCATATTCATCATATCAATATGTCCGTTGCGCGACGCTTTTATTAAAGCCGTTTCTCCGTCATTTTGATCCGGAAGATTAGGGTTGCTGCCTTTGTCCAAAAGCACCGCCACAAGTCCGTAATTATTTTTTTGCGCGGCCAGAACAAGAAGAGTAATACCGCGCGAAGTCGGTATATTGGGGTCTTTAAGCAATTCGTCAATTTTTACCCGTGCCGTCTCATAATCGTCATTTTCTATGTAAGCGGCAATTTCATCGCTGGTCTGCGACGGCGTTCTATAATTTAAAACCTCAGCTGATATTTTTTTAGACCTTTTACTCGTTCGATTTGAGATAATCGTATACGCTGTAAGCAGAACGATAGGCAGCATAATAAAAATGGCAATTGTAATTTTGTTAGTTTTCGGAAATTTCATATGCTCAAATACCTCAACTTACGAAGTATTATATTCTCTTTTCTATTACGTTAAACGATTTTAAAGCCGACATAGCCGCCGCTTGTTCGGCATGTTTTTTATTTTTGCCTTTGCCATTTCCGATGTCTTTCCCGTCAAGATAAACTTTGACCGTAAAAATCTTGTCATGTTCCGGCCCTATGGTGGAAACGACTTTATACGTCGGCGTGTTTTTGCCCTTTTTTTGCAGATATTCCTGCAGCGCGCTTTTATAATCGCTGCCGTCGCTCTCAAGAGGCTGGGTGGAAAGCCATGACAAAACTACGTCCCGCGCCGCATAAAAACCGCTGTCAAGATAAACCGCGCCGATAACAGCCTCCATTGCGTTTGAAAGTATGCTTTCTCGCGCGCGGCCGCCGCTTTCGGCTTCTCCTTGACCAATAAATATATATTTGCCTAAATCCAATTCGGCCGCCCAAAAATATAAATTGCGCCTTGACACCAAATTTGATTTTATTTTTGAAAGCGCTCCCTCTTCTTTTGCGGATAATTTTTTATATAGATAATCGGCTACGATAACGCCAAGGACGCTGTCGCCCAAAAATTCAAGCCGTTCGTTATTGGCATAACCTCTTCTTTCCGCAGAGTAAGACTTATGAGTAAGCGCTTCCCGTAAAATATTTTTATTTTTAAAAGTATAATTTAATACTTTCTCAAACTCGCCCGACACTTATTTTGCCACTTTGTCTATAATGTGCTGCAAAGCTTCGCCGACAGTTTTTATTTTCTCGGCCTGTTCGTCGGGAATCTCTATGTCAAATTCCTCTTCAAGCGCCATAATCAGCTCGACCGTATCAAGGGAATCGGCGCCGAGATCGTTGACAAATTGAGCTTCGGGCTTGACTTGCTCGGGTTCTACCCCGAGTTGTTCCACTATAATATTTTTCACTTTTTCTTCTACTGTTTTTGCATCCATTTCACACTTCCTCCGTAATATTAAATATACAAGCCGCCGTTAACAGGTAGCACCGCGCCGGTTATATAGTCCGCGTCATCGCAGGCCAAAAACACAGCAGCGCCGGCAATATCCCGCACTTCGGCAAATCTTTTAAGCGGTATGCTTTCAAGCACCGCCGTTTTTACTTCTTCTTTTAAGCCCGTAGTCATATCAGTTTTGACAAAACCCGGCGCGATTGCGTTAACTCTGATATTTCTTGAAGCAAATTCTTTAGCCATGGATTTTGTCAAACCTATAACGCCGGCTTTTGACGCGGCATAACCAGTCTGCCCCGCGTTGCCGCTTTGGCCGACGACAGACGATATGTTTATTATACTGCCGCCGTTTGCGGATTTCATCATAACCTTCACAACGGTTTTTGACATCAAAAACGTTCCTTTCAAATTCACGTTTATCACATCGTCAAAATCCGCTTCTTTCATACGCAGCATCAACGCGTCTTTTGTAATGCCGGCATTATTGACAAGTATATCTATTGTTCCAAACTCGCGCAATGCGGCGTTAACAAAAGCTTCGCAGTCCGAACTTTTTGATATGTCCGCAATTTTTGACAGCACCCGCCCGCCGGGAACGGTTTCGAGCAAACGTTCTTTTATCGTATCCAAAGATTGCGCGCTTGAAGAACAAATAGCGACCGAAGCCCCTTCGAGTAGAAATCTTTCCGCAATCGCATAGCCTATTCCGCGGCTGCCGCCGGTAATAAGCGCCTTTTTATTCTGCAGTCTCACGTGAATGCTCCAATTTGTCAAAAACAGGTTTAAGTAAAGATATATTTTCCCCGATAACTTTCACAACTTTACTCTCCGCCATTTTCGCGGCAACTTTAATCGAATTATAAATAGCGGCGGCGGACGATTTGCCATGGCATATAATTACCGGCCCGTTGACCCCGAGTAACGGCGCGCCGCCGTAAACGTCAGGATCGGTTTTGTCCTTTATTTTATTAAGCGAAGGCTTGGCCATAAGCATACCGAGTAAAGCAAACGGATTTTTCTTTGCCGCGTCTTTTATCATACCAAACATAGTCTTGGCCAGTCCCTCTGAAAGTTTTAAAGCTATATTGCCGACAAAACCGTCGCATACAATAACGTCTATCATTCCGCTGTGCACGTCCCGCCCTTCGATATTTCCATAATAGTTAATGCCAAGCTGCCTAATATATTTCGCAGTTTCTTTAATGAGCAAATTGCCCTTACCCTCTTCTTCGCCTATTGAAAGCAAGCCCGACACGGGGTTTTCAACATCGTAAGCGATTTTAGAAAATACCGTTCCCATTACGGCAAACTGTAAAAGATTTATGGCTTTACAATCGGTATTAGCTCCGGCGTCAATCAATACGGCGACTCCGCGCCGCGTCGGCATAGGAGAAGCAATCGCCGGCCTGTCAACGCCGTCAATTTCGCCGATAATAAAATGCGCGGCAATCCACGCCGCGCCGGAATGTCCGGCCGAAATCATAGCGTCGGCTTTACCTTGTTTAACAAGGTCGGCGCAAACCGCAATGCTGACTTCTTTTTTATATTTTGCGATTTCTCTTACCGGGCTGGCGGACATATCTATCGTTCTTGGCGCGTGTATGATAGAAATTTTGCTTACGTCGTATTTAGCGCGCTCGGCAAGCTCCGCCTTTATAACGGCCTCATCGCCGACCAATATAATTTCATAGTCAAAATCTTTTGCGGCTCTCAGCGCGCCCGCAACATTAGGAGCTATGCCAAAATCGCCGCCAAGGGCATCAAGCGCTATTCTCATAAATTAAAAACCGCAATTATTGCTTAGTATCGGATTTTTGTTTTTTAACTTTTACTTTCGCAACTAGTTTGCCGCCGTAAAAGCCGCATTTTGAGCAAACGTTATGAGGTCTGCGCGGCTCGCCGCAATTGGAACAAGCTACGGTATGAACGGCTTCCAACTTTGAGTTGGACGATCTCCTCAAATCTCTTCTTGATCTTGTATGTTTTCTCTTAGGATTAGGCATTTTTATTCCTCGCGTACATTTTTAGTATTAAATCTATTTCTCAAACAATCAAATTGGCTGAAAGAAGGCGCTTTACAATCGCATACCACACGGTTTTTATTAACCCCGCAAATCGCACACAAACCTTTACATTCAGACGAACATATATCTCGAATGTTTTCAAGCAAAGCCATTGTTTGCTTAGCAATATACATTATATCAATTATTTCGTTTTTATTGGGATATAACTGCGTAAACTCTTCATTAAACGATTTATTAAATCCTTCAAGACAGCGGGAACACTGCGCCTCCATCACGCCGCTGATATTGCCCTGCGCAAGCACTTCTTTGGATAATACGGAAAATTTAAGTTTAAGTTCGGCTTCTTTTAATTTTACGGGCGGACGCAAAATGTCGCAAAAATCTTTTGGGTTAAGCAACGCGCTGCAATTAAGACCTTTCATATCGATGATATCGCGCGTTCTAAAAACTAAATCCGTCGGAATTTCGTAGTTTTTGTAATTCATATTTTTTATTTTTTACTAATTTACACTTCCAAACTGAAACCAAAATACTCTTTTTATATAATTCTATCATTTTAAAGCCTATAAACAAAAAACCGCTTGAAAATTTTCATTTGTAAGTGGTTCTATAAATTTCCAAAAATATTTATATAAATTAGTATAACACGGCGGCCGGAAGTAGCTGGCGGACGCGGCAGATTTTCTTTTTTCAAGAGCAGATTTTAATTCCCGTATTATTATCAATTATAAATATAACTTAGGCCGCGACTATTTTAACAGGTAATAAGAATGTTGCCCGTACACAATAGAAGTGTCCAAATTTCCTATCATCTCGCATATTTCACGGGCTTTTTCATTATTTTCTAAGGCAATACACCATTTTTTCCCTCCGTAGACAGAGGCATTGCCTGTGAATTCATACATAGGATAATCAGCGTTGTCAATTCCTGCAAAGCAGGTATAATTTGCAAGACAATGATAATGATATTTTGATTTTTTATCTTCATCGGACATATTGTCTTTAAGTTTTTCCTGTGGAATTGTTATTGATAAATCTTCAATATTGTTAGTATATTCATCGTGAATTAAATAATATTCTTCCTGACCTTTGAGTATGGCGTTGAGCATTGTAAGCGCTTCTGCCGAACGGCTGCGGCGCACAGCCTTGTAATACTGCGGCAACGCAATAGCGGCGAGAATGGCGATTATTAATACGACAACTAATAATTCAATCAGCGTAAAACCTTCTTTCTTTTTCATAATTTACCTCTTTGTCTTTTTCTCCCTTTTGTAAAGGGAGTGCCGCTTTAGCGGCGAGGGATTTAATACCGGCTTTAAAACGGCTTATATTAAATCTCTCTTCCGACTTGCGGACTTTCGTCCTTAAGTCTCCTTCTCTCTTTACTAAAGAGAGAAAATAACTGCTTTTTGTCCAATAAAAACGGCCGTTATATTTGAGCTATTTACGGTAACCCGAATATAACAGCCGTGGTTTACCGCCTTTCGGCGGTAAACGCTCGGCACAAAATATTGGGATTATAAGTTCCAATACTTTGTGCCTGATAACGAGCTGCTCTTGGACCGTAAATAGCTTTTGATATCTCAAAAGCTCTCCTTGTTCTTCACAAGGTTCCAAAAACAGAATCAAATTTTTATAAGCTTTTGCAGCTTACATATAACAACGGTTCTCCTACATTTTTTGCTTGTTTTTATTATAACACATTTTTATCGCGTTTTGTACGGTTCACAATTCAAACCGCAGACATTATTTTAGAAGCGTCGGGCAACCCGTTTCCTCGCTTTTGGGACGGCGCCGAGGGAACTGCGGAACTTATCTTTTGCAACACGCCGTATATTTGCGCGGGCGAGGGCTGCGAACCGTTTTTTTTCCGCCATTCCTGTATTATCAGCGCGGCAATTCCGCTTATATAAGCTGCGGAATACGAAGTGCCGCCGTCGAGCCAAACATAATCGTTATCATTACCGAGCGCAAATATGTCTTCGCCGGGAGCAATGAAATCAAGCCCGGCTCCAAAGCTGGAATAAGGAACAATTTGTTTATTTTTTGACATTGCCCCCACGCCTATAACGAAATTATAAGCCGCGGGATAAAGCAGCCCGCCTGAATTATTGCCGGCCGCCGCTACTATTACGATGCCGCTGTCATAGGCTTTTTTGAGAATGCTTTCAAGCCGTTCGTCGCCGCCGCTTAACCCGTAGCTTATGTTTATGATATCAATTTTATTATCGGGTCTGGCCGCATTATATTCCAAAACGCTGTTTACCGCGTTTTCTATATGCACGTTATTTGTTTTGTGCTCGTTATTTTCCTTATAAGTAATTTTATAGGACTTTACGCGCGCGCCGGAAGCAACGGATTTAAAACCCCTCTCGGAATTATTTCCTCCGACTAAAATGCCCGTAACAGCCGTGCCATGCCCAAATTCGTCGCCGGGTTGTCCCGCCCCGGTTACGTCCATAACGTCAACTTTACCGTTCAAATTTCCATGCGGCGAAACGCCGGAATCGAAAACCGCTATATTAACGCCGCTGCCGTTCAAATATTCGGGAAGAGAGGACAAACCTAAAACTTCTCTCGGCCATCCTTTTGAGACATTAGGTATATCGGAACGAGTTCTTATATAGCGCACGCTTGTATAATGATGCGACGGCTGTTGATAATTAGGAGCTGAATTAATCACGGTTTTACCTTGACGAGGCGCGGGGTGTACAACGGCAGGAGTTGCAGGCGCATACGGAACATAAACAGGCGCGGTATCTACGACAACCGCACGCGGCTGCACTGCGGCGGCAGGAGCAGGCTGGCGGTATAGCGGAGGCTGTTTTTCTTCAGGCCGTTTATCTTCCTCCAGCATGCGCTGCTGGTCGCGCGGATTAAAAGTTCCGCGCGGAATTTGTCTTATGCTGGTTTGAGCCGCAATTAATACTGGCGCGCATAATAATAAAACAGCCGAAATAATTTTTTTCATTTGTTAAGCGCTATTCCCGGCGCAAGCTGACGCCGTTTAAAAGCGCTGCTTTCTATTTTTTGTATAATTCTTTTTACGTCGGTTTTATTGGATTTGGACTTTTTTGCAATATCCGCGAGTTGCGCTTTTTTAAAAATATATTCTTCTATTATAATATCAAGTTGTTCGTAAGGCAGAAGCTCGTCGCTGTCTTTTTGATTTGGCGCAAGCTCCGCCGAAGGCGCGCGGGCGATTATCTCGCGCGGAATAATTTCTTTATTTCTATTAATATATTCGGCAAGTTTATAAACTTCCGTTTTATATAAATTTGCCAGAGGAGCAAGCGAACCGCAAGTGTCTCCGTATAAAGTACAATAGCCCGTGTAAATTTCGCTGCGGTTGCCGGTGGCCAAAACGGCGCCGTTCAATTGATTGGCAAACGTCATTAAAATAATCCCGCGCAAACGCGATTGCAAATTCTGCTCTGCAAGCGGGCAAAGACCCGAGGGAAATTCTTCTTTAAATTCTTTTAGTGCCAAATCAAAAAACGGGATTATAGGCCGCAGCGTGAAATTAATGCGTAAATTTCCCGCAAGCCGCGCGGCGGATTCATTGCTTAACTTCGAAGTATATTTTGAAGGCATAGCCGCGCCGAAAACATTTCTCGCGCCAAGAGCGTCAGCCGCTAAAACGGCAACCACTGCGCTGTCCAATCCGCCGCTTAGGCCTATTATCGCTCGTTTAATGCCGGTTGCGCGGCCAAATTCTTTTATGCCTTTAATCAATTGCGTATAAATTTTTTTCATAACTATATTCTACTAATTATAAAAATTATGTACCATATATTTGTAGGTATTTTTTAAAACGAGAGGTTCACAAATGAAAAGATTATTAGCGGCCGCGGTATTAATTGCGGCTTTTGCGGCAAATGCCGCGGCGGAAAGCCCGGTGAAACTTTCTCTGTTTGACCAGATTGCATGGCCTCAAACGGAAAAAGCAAATGTTGTTATCGGCTTAATTGATAACAATACTCCGGCGGTACATGGCGTCGACCTGAACTTATTTTCCGCCCGCACCGACGAACTGCGCGGCCTTCAAAGCGCGTGGATTTATAATAGAGCGACGGATATGAAAGGCTTACAGTATTCAATCGTAACCAGAACCGATAACGCTGTCGGCGTTGAACTCGGCGTGGCGAATTTTGCCGGCACTTTCACAGGTTTGCAATATGGCTTTTATAACAAGGCGGATAATTTTACCGGCTTACAACTTGGTTTTGTAAATAATATTAATACTATTGATAAAGGTTTACAAATCGGTCTTGTTAATATAATCCATAACAACGGCTGGCTGCCTTTTATGGTAATAGTAAACGGCAGGTTTTAACTTTCTAAAACATAACAAAAGCTCCTGTTTTTCACGGGAGCTTTTGTTAAAATGAACTATTTTGCATAAAGTTAAGAATTATATGAAGCATAGAGATTTATCTAAAAACTTTTCGTTTAATAATGGAGATATCTGTCTGTCTGTCTGTCTGTCTGTCTGTCTGTCTGTCTGTCTGTCTGTCTGTCTATAAATTAATTTCTGATTTTTTTCTCTCTTTCGTAAAGAGAGAAGGAGACTTAGGAACGCAAGTTCATAAGTCGGAAGAGAGATTTAAGGACAGTTCTAACAACAATATTAAATCCCTCGCCGCCAAAGCGGCTCTCCCTTTACAAAAGGGAGAATATTTCTTAATTTCCAAATTTAATTGTTTTAGTTTAGTAAAGTCTTTGCGCATGCAAAGGCTTATTTTATGTATGGAGGAAGTACTATGAGTATCAGAAACAAAAAAGCATTTACTTTAATTGAAATGCTAGTTGTAGTATTAATTATCGGCATTCTCGCCGCAATTGCTCTGCCGCAATACTGGTTAGCTGTCAGAAAAAGCAGTTCCGCTAAAACTCTCACTCTCCTTAAATCACTCGGAAACGCTCAAAGACTTTATTTCCTGCAAAACGATTCCTACGCCGAATCATTTGAAGCTTTAGACA
>JAIRMX010000112.1 GCA_031258375.1 Elusimicrobiota bacterium
ATTATTATACGCTGGCGTGCCTGCGGAACGCCGTATTCGTCAAACTTATATAGGTGCGGGTATATTTTATAGCCGGCGTCCTGCATTTCCCGCAAGATGAGATTAAGGGTATTACCTTCATTAGCATTTCTAAGCCCACCGACATTTTCTGCTAAAAACCATTTTGGTTTAAATTGTTTGATCGCTTTTATACCATAAGTATAAAGGGGTCCATAAACGCCGTCCATACCCTTTTGTTCTCCCACAACACTATAATCGTTACAAGGAAAGCCGAAAACTAATGCGTCTATGGCAGAAAGTTTCTTAAAGTCCAGCTTTCGCACATCCTTATGGATAACGCTGTTTTTTTTGGTTGATTTAATGTTGTGTTTATATGTTTCACAGGTGTCTTTATCATAGTCTGTCGCCCACTCATGTACAATCTTATAGGCTTTCTTGCCTATATCTGCATTAGTAGCAGCAAAAGAAAGCCCGCCAGGGCCACAGAAAAGTTCACCTAGTTTAAAAATCATATAATACCCCTTTGCTTCCTTAATAAAATCATATCATATTATTTAGAAAAAAAGATGCTCAGAAAATAATGTCTAAAAAGCATATAATATACGAAGAGGGTGATAATTTATGGACAACCTTACATCCGAACAAAGACGGAAGAATATGCAGGCTATACGCTCAAGTGGAACAAAGATAGAAGTTCTGCTTGCTAAAGCTTTGTGGCAAAAAGGGTATAGATATCGTAAAAATTCTGCCAAAATAATAGGAAAGCCTGATATTGTTTTTAAAAAATACAAAATTGTTATTTTTTGCGACAGCGAGTTTTGGCATGGAAAGGATTGGGCAAAGAATAAGAAAAAAGTAAAAACAAATAAAGAATATTGGCATTTAAAAATAGAGAATAATATCAAAAGGGATAAAATTGTAAATAAACAATTAAAAAAAGACGGCTGGACAACTCTTCGCTTCTGGGGTAAAGATATTTCAAAAGATTTAGACGGCTGTGTGAAAATAGTTTTACGGACTATAAACACTCAGTTAAAAAAATATAGAAAAGGCCATAGAGCAGATAAAGTTATATAAGGCTAGTTCGTTTTTATACAGCACCTAATTCCTGCTTCATATGTAATATGTCTTTCTTGTGCGGCCACTCGCATTCTTTTACGTACCGCTCAAAGTTTAACTTTACTCCGTTGAACTTTTGTAATCTTCTTTTTGTAAAAAATCAAAAACTCTCTCAGATTACCTTTTTTCTAACTATCTGCTCTAGAGTTTTATAATTAATATCTAAAAGCGCGCGATTCAAATAGTATCCGGCGTTTTTGATTGAATCTTGTTTATTTTTCGCATAACGTATTAATTCTATTATTTTAATAATGCCGCGTTTTTTGAGAAGTTTTTTGTTTTTTATCTCGTTAATGCCGCAAATAAAAACAACCGGTTTTTTGTGTTTTGCCGCAAGGGCGCATACAAGCTGCGGGGCTTTGCCGTAAAAAGTTTGCGAGTCAAGTTTGCCTTCCGCGGTTATTATCAAATCGCTTTTTTTTATTTCCGTTTCGGCTTCAATTTTATTAAAAATGAATTTACCGCCGTCAATAAGTTTCGCGTTTAAAAAACCGTAAATTCCGGCGCCGATTGCGCCTGCTGCGCCGCAGCGCGGTTTATTTATATTTTTGCGCAAATCTTTTTTTACGATTTTAGAATAATGAGTTAAAGCGTTTTCCAAAATTTCAACTTCTTTTTGCGACGCTCCTTTTTGCGGGCCGAAAACTTTTGCGGAGCCGCGCGGCCCGAGCAAAGGGTTTTTAACGTCGCTTAAACCCACAAACTTAATTCCTTTGGGCGCGCGGCCTTTTATTTTTGTAAGTTTTAGAAGTTCCGCCGCGCCGGTTTTAATTTTTTTGCCGTTTTTATCAAGCAATTGAAAACCGAGCGCGCAAGCAATGCCCGCCCCGCCGTCATTGCATGCAATGCCGCCAAGCCCGATATAAAAAGTTTTCGCGCCTTTTTTAAGTGCGGCTTTTATAACTTGGCCTATACCATAGGAAGTAGCTTTAAGCGGCAAAAGTTCTTTTTTCTTTAATCCGCCAAGCCCGCATATTTTGGCGGTTTCCAGCACGCAGGTTTTACCGTCGGGAAGTATGATATAGGGAGCTTTGTGTTTTTTATAAACGGCGTCTATAACGGCGGCTTTATATTCTTTGCATTGCGGATAAATATTTTTGAAAACGTCAATAAGTCCGTCGCCGCCGTCCGCAACTGGCAAGCATTTAATTTGCGCTTTTTTATTTAAAATTTTCTCCGCGATAAAACAAAACTCGCCGGCGGGTAAGCTTCCTTTAAACGGATTGGGCATTAAAAGTATTTTTTTCATACAGGTTATAACGGTGTGAATTTAATCTAAAAATTCCCTTTTGATAAACTTACGAAAAACCGCCGCTCGGAAATATACTCCGCGACAAAAATAGGAGCTAAAAGAACCAGCCGGCTTTAAGTAAAACAAAACAGTTTACTTTTCGGCTGTTTTCAAAATCATTTCCGTAAGGAGTATAATTAGCGCGCAGTTCAAGCCCTATGTTTATATCCGATATCGAGCGTTCTATTCCTATTGCGCCTAAAGCGGAAAACGAGGTGGAGGAAACTGAATTAGTTTCTCCCTGTTTCCAGTACGGCTCGGCGGGAGGTGTTGGAGTAATATATTCGGAATTATTTTTATCTATACTCAAAAAATTACCGCCGCCGCCGGCTAAAACATAAAAGCGGGTTTTACTTTGAGGATTGAAATAAAAACTAGCGAACACGTCCAAGTCTATCATCTGGCCGGTTATTTTCATTTCGTGAACATTCTCTTGTATTACAACGTATTTTTTCGGCACCATAGCAAAGGAAATATCCGCGCCCAGCCATAATCTTTTATTTAACTTTTTCTTATATTCTATGCCAAACGACGCGCCGCTGCCGCCGACATTCGCCCGCATATCGCCGCTGTCCGTGCTTAGATTTTTAAGCTTAAGTTTAGTATTTGCCGCGCCGGCTTTAACCGCAAAAAAATTACGGGCATTATCTTTGATTGCGGCTTGTTCCGAAGTTTGGGCTTCTTCCGGCAAAGGCGCGGCATTTTCATTTTTTTCTTCGTGCGAAGGTTCTTTTATTTCTTCGCCTTGATAAGTATGCAGATGATAATTGTATTTCTGCTCCGTTTCCACAACTGTCGGTTTTGAAGGGAAAGCTTTTTCTAAATCCGGATCAAAAGACAAGCCGGAAGTTGAAAGAGACCCGCCTGCGGCCGCTTCAGCCGCTTCGGACGAAGAAACTTCCTGAGGCAGAGCCGACAAGGCTTCCCGCTCGAGCTCTATTTTTTTTTCTATATACTTTTTTTGCTTTTCAGCTTCGCCGTAATCATAAATTTCCATCGAAGCTATTTGCGCGACGTCTATATTTACTACGCCGTTATCCGTTTTTAGCGATAAATTAAATTCGTCCAAATCAAGCACGTTGCCGACAAATTCGCCCCCGCCTTTAAGAAGAACGCGGTGCAAATCGGGCATAATAACGTCAATTTCCCGCTGATTTATGGCAATTGTTCCGTAATTTGTCTGCACGCTCAGCACGTATTCAGTTCTGCCCACTATTGAGCCGTTAATTATCATTCCGTTTTTTAGTTTTATGGCTTCAGCCTGCGCTAAAAACGGAAAAACAAGCAATATTGCAGAAAATAGAAAGATTTTTTTCATTTTTAAACAAAATTATATTTCCTCCGCGCTTTGCGCGCGCGGAGGAAATAAAGTAAAACTATTTGTGTTCCACGGCGTATTTGATTTTCTTAACTGCTTTGAACAATACTCCGACGGAATAGAACACAAAAGCCATAAATCCGTAATTTATCACATATCCTATCGAAGTCAACACGGCTTCTCTCTTGGGGATATCCGGATTTTTAAATACCGTAACCCAAACAATTATTATGCTGTAAAGAAGCAGCAACAGGGTTACAATCGCTATGGCTTTATATATGATTGACAGCCCTTTAAGCCCTAATATTCTACTCATAAAGCAACCTCTGCGTCCGTTGCAACAACCGTCTTTTCCCGCCGAAGGCGTTAATTCTCTTTTTGTGTTTTCCATTTAACATCTCCTCCAAGGGTAAATTACCCTTTAAATTTATTTCCGGCTTCCCGCAGCAAATCCTGAGCGTGACGGTATCCGGCGGAAGCGGTCTGGCTGCTTCCTATCATTCTTGCGATTTCCATCGCTTTGTTTTCCTCTTCAAGAACTTCGACTTTAACGTCGGTGTTCTTGCCGTTAATGACTTTCGCAACGCTGAAATGTCTATCGGCATAAGCCGCAACCTGCGGCAGATGCGTAACGCATAAAACCTGCCGCCCTTCGCTCACTTTTTTTAGTTTCTGACCGACGAGTTTGCCCGTGTGTCCGCTTATTCCCGCGTCAATTTCGTCAAAAACCATTACCGGCGTGCCTGAGTTAAGCACAGTTTTGAAACCGAGCATAAGCCTTGATATTTCGCCGCCGCTGGCTATATTTCGAAGCGGTCTAAGCGCGCTGCCCGGATTTGACGAAAACAAAAATTCAACGCTGTCCGCTCCTTTATGCCCGATATTGCGCGTATGCTCAATTGCCGCTTCAAAACGAACCTGTTCAAAACCAAGCGGCGATACTTCCGCCGCAACAAGAGCGCTCAATTTGCGAGCGGCTTTTTCGCGTTGCGCGTAAAGGCCATCACTTAAGGATAGAAGTTTTTTAAGGGCAATTGCAAGTTCGGTTTCAAGTTTTTGGATATTTTCATCGCCGGATTGCAGGTCGTTTATGCGTTTTTTTAAATTCTCCGTAAAAGCCAGCGCGCTTTCTATAGTAGCTCCGTATTTAAGTTTAAGTTTGCGCAGCGTTTCCTGGCGCGCAAGCATATCGTCGAGTGCGGAAGGATCGGCTTCGATACTATCTTTGTAGGAAGAAAGCGTTGCGGCGGCGTCTTCCGCAGAAGCCAAAGCGGAAGAAATTTCGCCCGCGGCTTCGGATAAAGAAGAATCAAATCCGGACATATCTTCAAGCAGACGCGCCGCTTTTGACAAAAGCCCGCATGCCGCGTTTTCCATACCGCTTAAGATTTCATAAGCCTCTTCGGCATGCTCTTTGAGTTTTGCAGCGTGTTTGAGTTTTGGCAAAAGTGCTTCTATCTCGCTGTCTTCGTTGGGGCGCGGAGCGGTTTTTTCTATTTCGTCGAGCTGGTATTTATATAAATCAAGCGCACGCGATTTTTCCTCCGCGGACATTTGCAAAGCCGCGATTTTGTTTTTTATATCCTGAACCTTATTATAAACGACGCGCAAAACATTTAGCGTTTTGCCAAGCCCGGCGTAATCGTCCAAAATATCAAGATGAACGGAAGGTTTAAAAAGAGATTGATGCTCGTGCTGCCCGTGGAAATCGACTAAAACGCCGCCTATACCGTTTAAATCTGAAATTAAAACGTTTAAATTATTTATCCACGCGCGGCTTTTCCCTTTACGGTCAAGCTCGCGTTTTATGGCAAACTGCGGCGAATTTATCTGATATTTTTCTTTAAGCTCGCCGGGCAAATCCCCGCTGTCAAAAACCGCGTTTACGATAATTTTATCCGCGCCGCTTCTTATAAGCCCCGCGTCTCCGCGCGCGCCGAGAACGAAACCCAAAGCTTCTATAACTATGGATTTTCCCGCGCCCGTTTCTCCGGTAAAAACGTTCAGGCCGCTTTCAAAATTAAGTTCTATTTCGGATATTATCGCGAAATTATTTATTTTTATTGATTTAAGCATAAACTATAAAACAAAAAACTTTCTTAAATAATTTTAACATTTTTTAACGCGCAAACGGCGATATAAACGGTTAAATATCCCAAACTGATATTGCCGCCGCATTTTGGATAATATTTTTTATTATATTTAATCTCAAAATGTTATTAAATCATCTCTGACTCGTCATTTCCAACTTTTTGACTGTTAGACCAAGTTTTGATATAGCAAAACGCTCAGAATTTTGATTCTGAGCGTTTTATTATGATAGATTTTTTATTATTTTTTTGCTTCGGCTTTTTCTAGTATTTCAGATATTTCTTCATCACCGCAAGATCTAGCCAGCCGTAAAGCACTCCAGTCCCCCCTTACTCCATAGACTAGTATATTCGGGTCGGCTCCGGCTTTAAGCAATATCTCAACTTCTCCTTTATCGCCTCTCTTTGCAGTCTTCATTAAAGCAGTATTGCCAAACAGATCTTTTTTATTCGGGTCAGCGCCGGCGGTAACGGTTTCGGTTTGTTTTGCTTGCGTTTCAACTATGCCTTTAGCCAGGCTTGTCAATTCAACAGCGTTTGTTTCGGTCTTGTTGCATAATTAGGAGACAAAAGAAAGGTGAGTAGCGTATACTTTTAGTATGATAAAAAAATAAACACTACTCAAAAGAATAATAGCAAAAGAAGCACTCCTAAGTCCAATAAAACAATAATAAATTGGTCAGAGTACAACAAAGCTCTGGCAGAACGCGGGAATATCTCTGTTT
>JAIRMX010000171.1 GCA_031258375.1 Elusimicrobiota bacterium
TTGATATAATTATTAATGGGGTTATTTGTATCGCAAAAGAGAGAGGGAATTATGAAAGCAAAAAACTTAAAAAGCGCGGTTAATGTCGTTTTGACCGTTAGAGCAGGTTTCACGTTAATAGAACTTCTCGTAGTAGTTATAATAATTGGAATCCTCGCCGCAATCGCTCTGCCGCAGTATCAAAGAGCTGTTATGAAATCCAAAATCTCAAGCACCTTTCCTCTATTAAGAAGCATTGCAGACGCGGAGGAAAGACATAAGCTTGCGACAGGTTCTTACACAGAGGATATTGACGTATTGGATATTAATCCTCCCGGAAGTTGTTCCGGGGATCACTGCCAGGTGGGAAAAAATTATTTAATATTAAGTCCCACTGTAGGAAGTATTGGTCTTTATTTTGACTCGACAAGTACCAACTCAAGCGCATTTATGCTTAGTTATGTTTTTGACGAAGACTTGGTTAACAAGGCTAATTCCGATTTGTCATTTACATTAAGAAAAGGTTACATAATATGCGTTGACCGTAACGTTGAGAGATTCAGCAATGCTTGCCAATCATTCTCTCCTGTCCATCATTATACTAACAGGGGTGGCGGGAACTGGATTATCAATGGCTTTTGAGCGGACAAGATTATGCAGGAAACTTAATCTATAACGAGAAGAAGCAAGACAAATTAACCCCGCGTCTTGCCCTTGGGTTTTTACGCAAAAACAACAACTCTGTCATACTAAAAGTTTTCTACATCAAGTTTTAATTTTCTGCAAAGGCTTCTTATTTTCTTTTGATCGATACATTATTGATTAAAAAATTATCATAGAATAAAAAGACGGGCAATAAATAACGGAAAAATATTTCAAAGATATTTTTTGAGAAATTTCTGCCGGTTGCGCTGCGAAAATAAAAAAGGGCAACAATGAGACCGGCATCCTTTAAAAAATGTTACGCTACAATATGCATGTTCCAATAAAAAGTTATATTGCACTGCTTATACTACTAATACAAAAGGGCAAAAATTCTGCGAATCTTTTTTCGGAGCGCGGGAAACATGTCCTTCTCAATTAGGAAGCAGCGGCAACAGATGTTGGGATACTCGTTTTAAGCAATTTGAAAAGATAATCTAACTAATAAGTTTTATAAATATTTTATTTAGCAGCGCGGGATTTGCTTTGCCTTTGGATTTTTTCATCACGCTGCCGACAAGCGCGCCTATGGCTTTTGAATTTCCGGCTTTAATGTCGGCGGCAGCTTTAGGGTTTTCGGCAATAGCTTCCTTGGCCCATATTTCAAGTTGCGCTTCGTCGTTTACCTGGCTTGCGCCGGAGGATTCGACAAGTTCGCTGACAGCTTTTGCGCCGCTCCACGCCTGAGCGAAAATTTCTTTAGCCATTTTGCCCGATATTTTGCCGCTTTCTATATATCCGATTAAATCCGCCAAGTCTTTGGGCTTTAGCGGGCAAGATGAAATTTCTTTATTTTCCGCGTTAAGTTTGCCCAAAATATCGGTGCCTATCCAATTTACGGCCGGTTTTGCCGTCGCGCCTTGTTTAACCGCTTCGTCAAAATATGAAGAAATGTCTTTATCCGACGTCATCAACGCCGCGTCGTACGCCGATATGCCGTAAGTTTTTATATAAAAATCCTTCTTTTGCGCGGGCAGCATAGGCATAGTTTTTTTGACCAGTTCAATAAAATCGCCGTTTAAAACCAAAGGCCGTAAATCCGGCTCCGGGAAATATCTGTATTCCTGCGCTGTTTCTTTGTTGCGCATAAGTTCGGTTACGGCTTTGTCTTCGTTCCAAAGCATAGTTTGCTGCGTTATTGCGCCGCCGGAGGAAAGTATCCCGCTTTGTCGGGAAATTTCATATTGCAAAGCGTCCTTAACGGCTTTGAAAGAATTAAGGTTTTTGATTTCTATTCTTGTTCCGAATTTGTCCGAGCCTTCGGGCATAAGCGATAAGTTGACGTCGACGCGCAGTTCTCCCTTTTCCATATCGCAGCCGGATATATCGAGCCATTGCATTATGCTCTTAAGATTAACAAGATAATTATACGCCTCCGCCGCGGAGCGCATATCCGGCGCGGATACGATTTCAAGCAGCGGCACGCCGCAGCGGTTTAAATCTATTAAAGAATAATCCTGCCCGTGCATTGATTTGCCGGCGTCCTCTTCCAAATGGGCGCGCGCGATATTGATTTTTTTTGTCGCGCCGTCCGCATTTTGCGTCTCAATAAATCCGCCGCTTATTATAGGCTTGCTATCTTGTGAAATTTGATAGCCTTTTGGCAAATCGGGGTAAAAATAATTCTTGCGGGCAAATACGGATTTTAAATTAATTTGAGCATTAAGAGCAAGGCCGGCTTTCAAAGCGAACATAACGGCCTGTTCGTTTATAACCGGCAGCGCGCCCGGCTGACCGCTGCAAAGCGGACAAATTGCGGTATTTGGCGGCAAATCGCTTTTTGCTCCGCTTGGGCAGGCGCAAAACATTTTGCTTTTAGTATTAAGCTGCAAATGTACTTCCAATCCTATTACCGGTTCAAATTTCGTCATATTTGATATTATATTAAATTTTAATACGCTGTAAATTGATTAGTACCGCAATTTTTATTGCGGAGGCTTTAATTCCAAAGAATAAATCAATTTGCAATTTGGCGTTTACTCTTGCGAATAATTATATTACAGTCCGTCTTCAAGGATGCTTCCGTCAAAAGCGTATTTGGTATAATATAAAAAACGTTTACAAAATTTACGCAATACGCGCCATATTCAAGTTAGGCAAATATCCGCCCGCCTAATTGCGCGGATTAATAAAAAACATTATCTATGCAAAGCTCTTATAAACAGGGAACTATATTTTCCGTCGGATTTACGGCGATAAGCAAAGTATTTTCTTTTGCGCTGAGTTTGATGGTTGCTTATCGTCTCGGCGCAAACGCGCAGACCGATATATATTTTTTCCTCATTTTAATTATCGCGATTTCATGCGGATGGCTGCAAAGCGTAAACGTAAATATAGTCATACCCGAATTTATGTATTTGCGCGAAAAAGACGCCGGCGGAGCTTTTGCTTTCGTTAATTTCTTTTTATACGCATATTTAGCCGTCGCAGTTCTTATAATCGTTTTTTGTATATTTCTGCCGCAAACTGCTCTTAGCGCTATGTCGCATTTTGACGCGCGGGATATTGCGCGAAACGCAAATCTCGCCGCATTTGCCGCATTTTATTTTTCAACCTCTTTTATAATGACTTTTCTTATATCTTTGGCCGAGAGTTATAAACTCTTTAAAATATATTTTTTTGTACCGCTTAATTCGATATTGCCGATTATCTTTTTTCTGTACAGCCGCACGCCGCAAGCTTTGTTTACGGGTTATGTCGCGGCGTATCTTTTGCAAATTATATTATGTCTTTTTACTCTTAGGAAATACGCCGGCTGGGATTTTAAACGTGTGAAATTTTCATTTAATAAAAAATTTAAGCAGAATTTTATTTTCCATCAGCCCGGCAGTATTGCCGGAACCGTGCTTGCTTACGCGCCGCTGTTTATGCTGTCAGCCGCGCAGGCCGGCACGCTGAGCGCGTTAAATTATTCAAGAACTCTTTGCGACGGATTATCCGACGTCATTATATTAAGAGTTAGCAATATTGCGAAAGTAAAAATAACGTCCGAAGCCGCGTATGGCAATTTCTCAGATATGGCAAACAGTCTTTTGCGTTCAAACAAGATACTTTTGTTTATTTTGACGCCGGTATGCGTTTTTACTTCCGTTTTCGCTCTTGATATAGTAAAACTGTTTTTTATGCGCGGCAGTTTCGGCGCACAGGACGCTGAGAATACGGCATTTTTTTTACGGCTTATTATTTTATCTATTCCGTTCGTCGCATTAAGCGGCACATTGCACAATTTTTTCTCCGCGCTGCGCATTATAAAAGAAATCGCGCCGCGCTACACCGCTTTTGCTCTTGCGTTTATTATAATTTTTGTCGCCGCCGTCAAACACGGCGGACCGTCGGCATATCCGTTTACACTTTTGGCTTTATATCTTTCAGGAGCGGTTTTGGATTGGCAAACCGTCAAAAAATTTGCGGGATTTTTGCCTTATAGCGGACATTTGCTTTATATGCTTAAAATGTTTGTGCTTTGTTTTATCTGCGCTTGCACCGTCAAATTTCTTCTCGCGGGCGTAACGGACGAAAGTATTTTTATAAAAATATTATTTAACGGTAGCTGTTTTGTAGTTTTGAATACGCTTGTTTTTTTCTTTACAGGCGATATAAAGCAATTTATAAAAGCTTTAAATATATAAGTTTTTATTTGAATTCCGCGCGCGCAAAATCAAAAAAATCAGATACCTTATTAAAAAGCATAAAAGGTTTTTCATGTTCAATATTTTTTTTATCTGTATGTTCTGACCACGCGGCAGACAGCGCGGTGAGGCCGGCTTTTTTAGCGTCGAGTATATCTTGAACCACGTCGCCGATATAAAATGTTTTTTGGGGATCTTGTTTCCATTTCCCTAAAACATAGGTCATACATTCGGCCTTTATGCTGCCAAGCTCGGATCCGGTTTTGACATAATCAAAATAATCTATTATCTCTGTTCTTCTTAAAATTACCTCGGCACTGAGGGGTCCCCTGCCCGTAATAACCGACATGCGCACTTTTTTACTTTTTAAATATTTAAGAACATCTAACATTCCGCCAAATAATATGTCGGGTCCGGCGTGTTTTTCAAAAAAATCCGCGTATGCTCTAACACATTTCGCCCAATTATCCGCGCAATAATATTTAAAAAGCGCGTCTTCGGTTTTGCCAAACTTGGATTTTATATCTTCGTCGGACATATTTATTTTTGCGACATTCTTCAGCACGTTCCTTGAACCGGAGATTGAAAGAGACAGAGTATTAGTAATCGTCCCGTCCAAATCAAACATTATTGCTTTTTCATGTATCATAAGTTCCTCTTTTTATATTTTACAAAAATAAGAAATCATCTTCGTTCAAACGTTTGAAACTTTTGTAATTATTGAAATAATGAAATAAAAATAAAATTATTTCTCATAAAGATAAAAGCCCACGTATAAAACGTAGACTTTTATCTTTGCGGGGGCAGGATTTGAACCTGCGGTCTCAAGGTTATGGGCCTTGCGAGATACCGGGCTTCTCCACCCCGCAATATAATTATAACAAATCCGACGAACTTATGCAATTTTTATATAATTTAATATATATGAAAACAAATTACGCGAGCAAAAAACCTGCAGTTTATATTATAGACGGCCTTAATTTTATACGCGGTTTCGTTATCAAAAACGGAAGCTCCGCCGAGGAAGAAACGCTTACGGCGGAACTAATTTCATGGCTGGACGAACTTGGCCGCGGAGAGCTTTACGCTTCGCAGTTTCGCATTATTTTGGACGGCGTTTATAGAAACGTAGGGCATACGCGCACAAATTGCGTAAACGCGCAATTTGCGGACGGCTGCAGCGCGGACGAAATCATACGCGAACAAGCCGCCTATCTGAAACAAAACGGCGAGCGCGTTATAGTAGTTACGTCCGATTTAGAGCTGGGAGCAAAAATAAAACAACTCGGCGTTAAAGTTATCGGATGCGGCAAATTTTTTAATTCTTTTTATAATTAAAATTTGATAAAATATTTTATCGGCGTTATGAGGGCTGGTGGCGGAATTGGTAGACGCGACAGACTTAAAATCTGTTAATCGCAAGATTGTGGGGGTTCGAGTCCCCCCCTGCCCATATTTTCCCGACGGGACTGTAGTAAAAAAATCAACAATTATGATTTGCTTTGGATATTTATATTAAATGATATACTTTTTATTCCGACGGGAGAACCTATGACGGAAGATATCAAAAGAACTTTTAGAGAAATTTTCGGCTGGGCGTTTACTATCCTTCCGATAGGCAAAAAAATTTTTTTGGAGGTTTTTCTTCTTGCGATACTTTCTTTGCTTTTCTATTTTTGGACGAACTCCTGCCTGCAAATATGGCTTTTTTGGATTTACCTGACAATCGCCGTTTTTGTCGCGTTCTTTTTCCGGGACCCGACGCGCGAAACTATCTTCTCCGAAGACGAAATCGCCTGCCCCGCAGACGGCAAAGTGCTTTCAATAAAAACCGAAGACGATGCGAATATTCTTGTAATACGCATTTTCCTTTCTGTTTTTAACGTGCATATACAACGCGCGACTATAAACGGAAAAATCGGAGACGTAGTTTATAAGAAAGGATCTTTTGCTTTTGCAAATAATCCCTGCGCGGATAAAAACGAACGCAATTTAATAAAAATTTCAAACGGCGAAAGATTTGCCCATATTGAACAAATCACCGGCTGGGTAGCGCGCCGTATAGAGGCGTGGGTAAAACCCGGCGACGAAGTTAAGGCCGGGCAAAAAGCCGGCCTCATATATTTCGGCTCGCAAGTCGCCGTATATCTGCCGAAAGATAAAGTAAGAATAACCGTCAAAGAAGGCCAAAGCGTGCAAGGAGGGTTTACGACGCTGGGTCTTTGGAGGTAAAAATGAATTTACAAAAAGTTAAGCACGCCGGAGTAATCACTATACCCTCGCTTTTTACAATAGGCAATATCGCGTGCGGATTCTTCTCAATTTTGGCTTCTGTCAACAATCAATATTCCAAAGCGGGCTGGCTTGTTTTTGCGGCTATGTTTTTGGACGCTTTTGACGGGAGAGTGGCGCGTATGCTTAAGGCGGAATCTGCCTTTGGAGTTGAGATGGATTCTCTGGCGGATTTAATTTCTTTCTGCGCGGCGCCGGCGTTTTTAGTTTATTTTATCGCGCTTAAAGATAACACCGTATGGGGAGCGCCCATTGCTTTTATGTTTCTGCTTTTTGGCGCGTTAAGGCTCGCTAAATTTAACGTTATGGCGCATAGCGGCAAAGGTTCAAAACAATATTTCAGCGGTCTTCCTACGCCGGCTGCCGCAGCGGTTTTAGTTTCTTTTGCCATTTCTTATAATATTTTCGCTTTCGACGCGCACGGCCGTTTGCTGCCGTTTATGCGCGGCTATTTGCCTTATATATACAATTTTATAGCTTTTATTACCGTCGGGTTAGCTTTGCTTATGGTGTCGAATATTCCTTACGCGGCTTTTAAAGGCGGCAGTAAGTCCACCGGCATAAGAAAAACGTCCGTTTTTAAATTTCTTGCGTTTATAATTGTCGTAGCTTTATTTTTCAGATATCCTCAAGATATTGTTTTTATTCTTTTTGGGATATACGCCTTAATGGGTATTGTTATGACGCTGTTTAAGGCTTTCAAAAATATTAAAGAAAAAAGTTAATCATGGCGGCTTGCAAAACCGCCGCCGATAAAAGCCGGAAATTCAAAAGCCATAGGCGCGCTGTCGGCAGTGTGATGAAAAAATCCAAAGGCAAAGCAAATCCCGCATTGCTAAATAAAATATTTATAAAACTTATTGATTAGGCAAAATTTAAGCTAAAAACGCCTTAAAGGTATTGATACCCTTTTTATCTGGCAATTATAACGGCGGCGCGCTGCAATGATATTCCCATTCGCCCGCTGATCGTTGATAGCAACTCTGGAATTTAAGTAATAAACAATTTTTTGCACTGCCTTTGGAATTGCATTTTGTAGCAGTTCTATACGGTAAAGCGCCTTCCAACCAAATTGTTCTTGCCGAATCAATTAGGTCTACTCTGCCGTAGTCTTTTAAAGTAATTTCCCAGTCGGTATTTAAATCAATATTTAATTTGTTTTTGTCATCATTTGACGGCCATCGTCCATATTGCATATAAAATAAATTAGCCTCTTCGCCGAATTGTTTCAGATAAAGCAAGCCTTTACTTAATTTTGTTTTTTTAACTGCATTTTGATATTGCGGAACTGCGATAGCGGCTAAAATACCGATAATGAGGACAACGACGAGAAGTTCAATAAGAGTAAAGCCCGCAATTCTCAGACGAGAAAATGTATATGGGGGGGGGGGGGGGTATGCTGATTATTCACTCCGGAATTTATTGTTTTTTGATTTTTGTTTTGTTTTGATATTTGCATAATATTTGCGCTCCTTTAATATATATTTCAAACGGATT
>JAIRMX010000186.1 GCA_031258375.1 Elusimicrobiota bacterium
CAATGAATGAAGAAGACAGACAGACAGACAGACAGACAGACAGACAGACAGACAGACAGACAGACAGACAGACAGACAGACAGACAGCAGACAGACAGACAGACAGACAGACAGACAGACAGACAGACAGACAGACAGACAGACAGACAGACAGACAGACAGACAGACAGACAGACAGATACTCTCTCTTTAAGAGAAGATTTTTTATTTAATATACTAAATTTCCTTTTTGGCATAATATATAGTACATAGTACAATTTTTTTATTTTTTATTCTATCATATTTTTAGCATACTGTTTTCTCAACTTTATCTATCAATTTATTTAGCACTGCCCGATCATAAACCCGCGCGCGTTGTTGGCCTGCCCGCGCCTCAATCGCACTCGCCATAGCCTGATATGCGCCGTTTATGATTATCCCGTCAAAGGCGTCGTTTTTTACTACGGCGTTTATGTTTCAAATTTTACATATCATCTGCATGTATATTGAACTTTCAATATCGATAAGTATCCCGTAAAAAACGACGATTATGCAATATGTTTGTTTAAGAACGTTTAAATTGGTATTATGTACTATATGACGAGTATTTCTAAAACTATACCCGTGCGCAAAACTATAGCTCTTGTGGCGCACGATAATAAGAAAATGGATCTTATCGAATGGGCTACTTTTAATAAAGGCAGTCTTTCCCGACATAAACTTTGCGCCACCGGCACTACCGGCGCTATGCTTGAAGACGCTTTAGACGTTAAAGTTCATTGCTTTAAAAGCGGTCCTTACGGAGGGGATCAACAGGTGGGCTCGCGTATTGCCGAGGGCGAAATTGATTTGCTCATTTTCTTTTGGGACCCGCTCACCCAGCAGCCGCATGATCCGGATATAAAAGCTTTGCTGCGTCTTGCCGTGCTTTGGAATATTCCCGTGGCATGCGATAGAGCTTCCGCCGATTTTATAATTTCTTCGCCGTTAATGAACAGAGATTACGAGCATAAAGTGCCGGATTTAACGTGCCATATGGCGCGATTGAAAAAATAAAAAGGCAAACTGTAAATACGAATTTGACATATCACCACTTTTTTATTTTTTTAGTTATATAAGTGGCCAGGCAAACTTTAAATAGCGCGCCGAGCAGAAAAGGCGCAAAGCCGAGCAGAAAAGGACTATCTGTAAATCTTGCAAGCCATAAGCTTCCGCAAGTCAAAATAATCAATTCCCCAAGACAAAAAGCCAGAAAAGAACTTGTTGTGCCGCGTACTATTTTTGCTTCAAACATCCAGCCGATTGCGTAAGCCGCAATGGCAAAACCTATGATGTATCCTGCCGTAAACATTCCTGCGTTTATAACCGGCAGGCCGAGCAGCCCAAGCGCGATATAGGTAATTACGGACAACGCGCTTTTTTTGCCTAAAGCCGCCGCTACCAGCAAAGCTGCCAAAGTCTGCATTGTTACCGGCACCGGCGTGAACGGCAAAAACAATACTATTTTTGACATTATCGAAATAAATAATGCGCCGCCTATTATAGCGGATAATTCTTTTGATATTATATTTCTTAAAACTTTTATTTTTTCCATTTACGGCTCCCGTATGCGTCTTAATATAATGTAATTTAATAATATTATATAATAAAATAATGAGGATTGGGAAACTGTTGAAAACTAAAATTATTTTGGCGATTGCCGCTTCATTTGTATTGAGTGGTAATTCTTTTGCCGTATTGTTTGGCGCGGCGGATAAAGCTTTTACTATAGATTTGCCGTCAAGCTGGATTAAAATAAATCCGCAGGGAGACGAAGTACTGTCTTTAAAGAGAGACGCTTCAAGCGTAAAAATATCGATTGTTCCAAATTGCGCCGGCGTTGAATGCATAGAAACTGAAATGCAAAACGCGCTTGATTTTGTGAAATCTAAAAAATTTAAAATTCTTGAGAATACTTACAGCGGCGAGATTATAAAACGTACGGAATTTTCCACCGGAGATCCGCTTTTGTCCTTTAATTACTCCGGCGCCGCGGTAGATTTTACCACGGCTTATTTCCTTGCCGACGGCAAAGCGTATTACGCCGGTATCAAAGGCATACCTTACGTCGAAGCGGATTTGATTTTGTCTTTCATATCTCCCGCTCCCAAGCCTACGAATCTCTCCGCCGGCGCCGCGCCTGTAAGAATTTTTGAAGAGCCCTTGGTTGCCGACATAATTGAGGAAGAACGTCCCGGCGCAATTGGAAACGTTTCTGACGAAAGCAAACAATCCGCGGGCAGACAATCCGGGGAGAAAACGTCTTTGAACGCGGCGGAAATTAATATGTCCGCAAAATTTATCTTATTTGTGATTACATTATACCTATTAATTTTATTTTTGTTTTTTGCGCTGCGCATAATATTGCCGCAAAAAGATGCGCCTTGCGCGTCTAATCCGCGTTCGGGCTATCCCGTAAAAGGCGAGCGTCTTTACGGTTCGCCCGACTTGTTTTTTAGATTGTATGACAATCAAGGCAATAATTTTATAGCGGTGTCGTCGCGTTGGGGGGATATATTTATCGGTCTTGGGATTATAGCCGTTTTTTTATTTTTCCCATTTAAATTTTTTGCAAATTATATCTTTGCCGGCGCTTTTTTCGACGTTCATAAAGCCGTGGCAAATACGATTATTTCGCTGTCCGTTCTTTTTTGCGCTATCGGCGCGCTTATAGCCGCAGCCGGATTGTTGACGGATATGATATTCAGCTGCAAATATTTTTTTTACGATAATAGAGGCGCGCCGGCTTTCAAATGCGTTCAAAAAGGTTTTTATCCTTTTAGGGAGGAATATATTGTGATAGACGCCAAATCCGCTTCGGTGCTTTTCAGGCTGCGGCGCGCGCGCCTTACTTTACGCCGCCGCTGGGTATTATATGACGATTTGGGAGAAATCGCGCTGATACTGGAAAGATCTTTTTTGAAAGCGTTTTTACGTTTATTATTTGGCCATTTATGCGGCTTTTTACGCGCCGACTATAAAATAAACGGACGTTTTGAAAGTAGCGGCACATTGCTTTCAAGCGACGGAATTTTTACGCGTATGCGCGCCGAGATTGACAAACCCGAAGCCATACGTTCCGATATTATGTTAATAGCATGCGCGGTCATTTTTGTCAGGGACAGGGATAAATGGCATCCGTGGATTAATTAAACCTTTATGTTGAACGAAAAAAGAATTAAAGCGTTGATTGATTTAATTTATAAAGAACGCACTTCAGATACCGGCGGGCTGAAAGCGCAGCTTGCGCAAATAATTAGAGCAAATCCGCAGCGCGTCAGGAAAATTATTTCCGATAATTACGGACAAACGATTCCTTTTTTTGTCGTAGATATTTTAAATTCTCTTCGCCGCGCGGAACTTGAAATTCCTTTTAAATGGTATTTTGCGAAGCATAAGCCCGATTTGCTGCTCGGGATATGTCTTATAGCCAGATTTATCAGGACGGATATTAAAGAAGCCGATATTAGTAAGCCTTTAAATATTTTGAAAGATCAGATGACGGGCGAGCTCGAAAGCGTTTATGATATTTTCGATAAGGCTTCCGTTTTTGAAAAAGTGCTTTTTAGCGATTTTTCTTTTAAGCTTGAGAGCTTGTCTTCGGATATAAAGCTGTTATGTCTGCCCGATATTATAAAGCGGCGCAGGGCTACTACTTTTGCTATGGCTGTTTTATACGTTTTGCTTGCCCAAGATTGCGGTATGATTGCGGATATTGCCGATGTTGACGGCAAACCGGTAGTGCGTATGCGCGACAGCGCGACTTTCGAGCCGGTTTATATAGACATGATAGCCAAAGGCCGTTTTGTGGGTGAAGACGATTGCCATATTTACGCTTCAAGTCAAGGGTTTGATTGGGATCCGTCCTCGATACGTCCTATGACAAATAAAGATGTAGTTAAACGCCTGCTTGCAAATTTGATATACGCAATGCCTAAAGACGACAGCGAAACGCAAACTCTCCTCAAAAATTTCATTAAGCTATAATATTTCGTAAATTGATATGAGTATCCTAAAAGCTGTAAAAATCGAATTAAAAAAGGAAGCCTCCGCTGAGGACGCCGCCGTTTTGCGGAGATTCTTTAAAACCGGCAAAGGCCAGTACGGGCAGGGAGATATTTTTATAGGCGCGCGCGTGCCGGCGTCGCGTAAAATCGCAAAAAAATATTTTAAAGAAATAACTTTGCAGGAAACAGTCAAACTTTTAAGTTCTAAAGTGCACGAACACCGCCTTTGCGCGTTGATAATTTTGAGATTTAAATTTGAATGCGCAAAAAATAAAACCGAGCGCAAACAGATAGCAAAACTATATCTTGACAATACCAGATACGTTAATAATTGGGACTTGGTGGATTTATCCGCCCAATATATTTTAGGACAGTATTTTTACGATAACGGAGATTATCGCAAGCTGCGCGCGCTTGCCAATTCGAATTTTTTATGGGAAGAGCGCATAGCGATAATTTCAACTTTTTATTTTATCCGCCGTAACGATTTTAAACCTACTTTAGAATTATGCCGCAAATTCTTAAGCCACAAACACGATTTAATTCATAAAGCCTGCGGCTGGATGCTGCGCGAAATTGGAAAACGCGACGTCAAAACCTTAATTTCGTTTTTGGATAATTACGCCGCAAAAACGCCGCGCGTTATGCTTCGATACTCCGTTGAAAAACTGCCTAAATCTTTGAAGCGAAAATACATGAGCGTCGTTAAGACGGCGTAAAACGAATGAATTTTATTATTTATTTCTTTAAAAAAAGTCTCTCTTTTATTAATCTCATTTCCTCGTGGATAAAATTACATTTTCAAAAAAAGACTGTAAAACGTCAAAGATATATGGGACTATAAGAAATCGGGCCGCGCTTGCGCGCGGTTTTAACTCATAAAAACACCGCTAAACGGCAGCGATAAAACAACTTGGCAGACCTAATTTTGACCATTAGGTCTAATTTATCAAATGAAAATCGCTTAAAGGGGCATTTATTTTTTTGTATAATATTACTAATGTTTAGTATAAAAAGGAGAATTCAAAATGGCATATAAAATCAATTCTGATACTTGCGT
>JAIRMX010000069.1 GCA_031258375.1 Elusimicrobiota bacterium
GCACGCCGCGGTGCTCCGCAAGCCATGCGCTGCCTCCTGTATTCGTCTTGAAAATTGCGGGGTACGGCCAGAACCGTTGGTTTACTGCAGGCAACTGCAAGGATTTTTGAAGGGACTGCAAAGCGGATGTATTGCCGGCAAGCGATAATAATGTCCCGCCTTGCGGCATTTTTCCCTGTTTTGAAGCTTCTTTGCGTCCATTAGAATTAAGCGAATTAACAGTATAAGCGCCATCGTTAAACGCCTGCGTTGGTGTAACGCGTTCCCAAACGAGATTATGTTCCTTCGCATAGTCTTTGTGTATTTGCAATATTTCTTTCGTAAAATCCGGGTTAAATTCTCTTGGCGGAACGGGCATTATCTTTAGCGGTCTGTTGACAAACCCCTTGCCCTGAATGTGATCTAATTCTTTAAGAATGAGATTTTTAAATCCCCCGACCTCATACTGATGTGTCTGCAACTCCGCTCCGCTTAGATACAAGCTTCCGCTGCTTCCCATTATCGGGCGAACGCTTATTGTGGAAGAAAAATAATCGTGATTAGGATGGAATATAGAAGGGATTTCGTTGACATTTAATCTAAGCTTTGCGAATAATAACCCTTTTTTTGCCGTTCCTTGCTGAAAAATATGATGCGCGCCGCGTTTTATTCGGGCGATTTCTTTCCATTCTTTCTTATGCGATAATGCATATTTTTCAACAGCTCCATTATTAATGCCTAGCCATAAAATCTTCATTAGCATGTGAGGCAAAAGAATTTCGTAAGGGTTCATATTCTTAACCAATAGCCAAAGAATATCGTTGCCTTTTACTTCTTTGCCTTCTATATTATAAGATTGGTTCTGTAATTCCGAAATAGCCAGCCTTTCGTTATATGTAAAATCGCTTAGGCTTCCTTTTCTTATACCTTCTACTATCTTTACGGCGAACTGCTCTTTCGTAGTTCCGCTTCTTTCAAGAATGACTGACGCTCTTTCAGTTTCGCCGCCTTTATATTTAAAATCCGGCGCGCTTACAGCTTGTTTAGCTGCAGGTTTTGCCGCTGACACGGCGATTGTCTGCGCATCTCTATTAGGCGTCTGCGTCTCCTCTGCGGGACGCGCGGCTTCCATTAAGGAATTACTAATCAAACCTAATTCATATTGTTGCAAATGTCCTGAGTCATCCACTATTCTTGACACTCTGTCAGAAAAATCTATCAAAGAAAAATGCAATTTTCCCTCTGAATCGCGCCATAATGATAAATTATTTGCGCTTACGTCTCCGTGCCTGATTCCGTTTTCATTAAGATATTTGAAAAATGCAACAACATCTTCCCACTCCGCCTGTGTTATTGGATTTTCCACTAAAGATTTTTCGTTATACGGCAATACCATTTTTTGCGGAGTTGTAATAACAAAAAATCTGTCTTTATAATATGTATACTCTCTACTAGCCAATAATTCTTCAATTTTTTTTGATATATCCTGCGGCAAATCTTGATAACTATCGGCAATTAGACTATATACATGCGGCACGGCATTTTTATATTGAGGTATCTCAAGATTTGATAATTTCTTAAGCGCGTCATATTCTCCTGCTCGGGCAAGTTTTGCATAAGCGATAATTTTATTATTCTCATCTAATAATATAAAAACATTTTTTCTCTCGATGCTAATTTTCTTTACTTTGCCAAGCATTTGGGAGAAAGCAGGTTTTGTTGTTATTCCGGGATACATTGTTGCCGCGGCTTGTTCAGCCGGCGTTGCAGCCGCAGACTCTTCCTTGTTTATGGAACTTTCGGCTTTATTCAGCAGACCGCCCAGACCGTCGTCTTTTAATTTCTGTATTATATTATTCAGCTGAGCCTGCTTGACGTCTTCGCCGATATTAAATTCTCTATAATAATCACCTGCCGTCTCTATCCCTTCCGAATTATTCTTAGCCAATTCCGAGTATTTTTTTGTATATACGACAGAGATATCGTTACCTGTGCCTACAAATCCAGCCTTAAAGTCTTCAGGCTTATTTATAGATTCAGAATACCAATTATCTAAAGCAAGATTCTTTAGGACCCTCCCCGTAAAGCTATCCGTAGGCATATAGTCAGCGCCTCTGTAGATTTTGCCGTTGTATATCAAAGTCGCACCCAACCAGACGGATTTAATAATATCTACATATAATTGCACAAAATTATCATCCGTTAATTCCGGCCGGCCGAAATTTATCATTCCCTTATCGCTCAGTATAATAAAACTGATATTTTGCATTGCGGCCAGCTCCTCAAGGCGCTCGCATGCACCGCCACCGCAGCAGGAAGTCAGTATAACCTCCGCCTTTTTGCCAGCGGGCATATTTTCGCTTATCATCTGCGCAATATCGATGATATTCGTCGATTTTTCAGATAGGTTAATGCCTTTTCCGTTGCCATGCGCTTCTATGATTACGCGCGTAACCTTTGCTTTTTCCGCCGCCACGCCGATAAATGTCTTCATAAGCTCTTTCGCGTTAGGGTCAGAGTTAGAAATACGGATTGACGGCAACAATTTTGTCGACGTCGCGCCATTGTGGTCATCGCCTATTAATTTGATGTAAGCATATTGTCTACCGGCCGGCATTTGTAGCAGGCCCTCCATAGCTTCGGCGATTTGTAATAGGTTCGGCTCATCATAATTTGGATGCTTTCTAGATATGGGATGCGGATATTTTAAAAAGCTGTTCAGTGTCTCCTCCAACAATTCTTTTTGTTTTTTATTCAGTTCTTTCTTATCTGAAAAGTAGTGCGCGTCACGCAGCATATTTATAACACTAATAAAAGTCAGATATCTATCAGTCAGTTGCCCATATAAGGCTTGGGACGGATATCTTAACATAAAGTCGCCTATTGTAAAATTTTCATCAAAAAAGCTTTTAACTGACGACGGCGCGGGCAGGGTAACTTCGGAAACCAAGAATGCCAAAAGGTCAGTTATGGCTTCTTTGGTGTGATAGTCTTGCCTTCTATTATCAAAAGTAAGGCTATCGTCAAAACGTTTCATAAATTCCATGAAAAACGCGGGCCGGGAAATATTAACGCCTTCGCCAAGTCCTTTTTGTAACGCGGACGTTTCGTCCAACGCTTTTTTCAGCACGTCTTGCACTTTTGGGTAATAAAATCTACTCGCTATCTTATCAAGCATCGATCTATCATCAATATTCAAGTAGTTTCCACTGGCGGCGATTCTGCCCAAAGCGCTCTGCGCGTATTTTATGATTCCAGCGTCTATGTCGTAGTTGCCTTTGAGGATGTTTAAAAATTCATCCCATAACTGCTCAAAGTTCTCCAGATTTTTGATGTCCGATAATGCCGAAATTTCTTTAAAAATTTCCCTCTTTGAAAAGAGTTCTGATTTCGGCGCAGGCGCGGAAACCTTCCCCGGATTGATAAACGGTAATATTGCGGCTTGTTCAGCCGGCGCTGCCGCCGTTTCGTTTGCATTTTCGCCTTTTTCCGAAGTAATAGGTTTGGCTGTTCTAATTGCATCGCTCTGCAATAAATCAACAATTTCCTGATGTAAAACCGCAGGTATCTTTGTC
>JAIRMX010000220.1 GCA_031258375.1 Elusimicrobiota bacterium
TTCCTTTGCCTGAAACGCGCCGTCTTTTGATATGCTGATCATAATATCCCCGCGCCGCACTTGTTCCGTCATCTCGGCTTCCTGCGCGACGGCCTGCTTTTTTGTTTTATGCTTATAAAGATACCATCCGCCGGCCGCTACGCATATAATCAAAATAATTTTGCCCTTATGCGCCCAAATCAATTTAAAAAAGTTTTTTATTTTTTGCATAATTTACCTCTTTTTGTTCGATAAAAAATCACGCTCTATTTGCTTAATTTTGCCCTCAACGAAATCTTTGTTATACGATACAAATTTGTCCGCGTCGTAAATATCAAGCCCCAAAGCGCGCTGATAAGAATATTTGCCAAGCTGATAATCGTATTTATAATTCGTATCGCTTATTAACGCGGAGAGATAATTTTCCTGCGCCAAAGAAAGCGAGTACGAGTTTTCATTGCCGTCGTTATACTCCGCGCGCGTAATATCCAGGCGTTCCTTGGCTATTTTTAAATTGTTTTCTGAAATTTCAATGCCGGCAAATTGGAATTTCAAATTGTTTCTAACGTCAAAAATATTTTCTTTTATCTGCCTAAACAAATTTTCAAAACTCATATATTCGTTGATTATAGCCATTTTTGAAACGCGGACATCGTTGTATTTATCAAGCCAGAAAAACCCTATCGGGAAGTTCAAACTCAGCCCTACGGAATAATCCGTCCGATTGTCCCGCGAGCCGAAAATATCGTTCGTACTGTTGTTCAAAGCAAAGCCGGCGTTAAGCATAGGCAGATTATTCATAAGTTTTAATTTGTCGTCTATTTTTGCGTTTTGGAAGTTTAGAATTTCTCTGTTAATATCCTCGCGGTTGGCTATTGCGGTTTGCAAGTCTTCTTCAAAAGAAGTCGTGTATAGTTCCGGCGCGGAGTTTATTTCATAATCAAGCCGCGCGGGAGACATAATTTCCCGTCCGATTTTATTGTTAAAGGAAATCAGCGAAGAGTTATAATCCGCTATGCTCTTTTCAAAATTCAACTGGGCATTTTTAAGAGTATTTTCGCTTTGTAAAAAATCCGTATAAGATTTCAAGCCGTCGTTATAGAGAAGTTGCGTCATCTCAAATTGCTCTTGTTTGTCTTTCAAATCGTTTTTTGAAACTTCAAGCAGGCTTTCCTTTCTCTTTAAATCGTAAAAAGTTTTTATCGCGGATAACGCAAGTTCCTGTAAACTGTTTTTGAAGCGCATTTGGGCGACTTCAAGATTATTTTTTGCTTTTTTATAGGCGAGCGCATCGCGCCCGCTGTTAAAAATATTCCAATCAACCGACAAAGAAGAATTATAAGAATTGTCAAAATGCAAACCCGGATTATTTTTGGACATTAATTCCGTCCCCGCGCTGAAACCGGCGGAAGGCAAAAACAAATCGATAATATTGTTCTTAAAATTAATTTCCGCAGTTTTTAGAGCATTATAATCACTCACTAAATCGGGCGAATTGACAATGTATTCTTTGAGATAACTATCCAGCGTAAAGGACGCAGGCTTTGAATCATTAATGATTAAAGCCGTCGTGCATACTGACATCAATAACGACAAAACGCATAAAGATAATTTTTTATAATTTGTCATAAGTTTAAAAAAGTGCATCAATTATTCCGTCTTAATATATACTTTTTTTAAAGCGCTGCCGTTAGTTATGGCCATTGCTATCGTTCTAATTTGTTCAATCTTCCGTTTTTAAACTTGCATGCTATCTATACGCGCGCGATTGTTCGGGGTTCTGCGGGCTGACATACAAATTTAATTTGTTATCTTTAGGCTTGAAATCTATTATATCTTGCCCTTGATATTCTTTACCGTTATAAACATATTTATAACTAACGTCAAAAATATTAGGTTGAAAAAGCGCCGTCTAAGGCCCTCTTGTTCCTATTTTCTTACTCAACTCTATTTCGGTTATTTCGGCAGAAATTTTATTCCAGTGGGAATACTTTATTTTTGCAAATAAACCAAACAAACCGTCGGCAAACTTGGCATATAAAAAAGCCAACAATACAAACGCGCAAATAATTATTATAATATTCATCATCTATTTCCTCCTATTATAGGAACACCCACATATGTGCGTGTTTCTTCCGCAGAGCCTGCGGTTGCTTTCATCTCTACCGGGAAGAAATCAGTTTTGTTGAAAGTGGTTTCCAATTTGGTTTCATTTCCGTTATCACAATGAATGTCAAAGGTAAATTTATAACTCTCGTTACTTTCTTCAAAATTTTTAAACGCGACATTTTCAGACATATAATTATTTTTTAAAATGCCGAACATATACATCTCGTTATAACCATAGCCCAAAGTAAAACAAGGCAACACAACCATCTTTTTTATTTCGGCATTAATTATCTGAACGCCAGAATCTCCATATCCCAAACCGCTTATACAATAACCGTCTTGGTCAGGGATAGAGTGAGGCTTAGTGTTAATTTTTGAACAATCATAATATCTGGTTATGGCATGACCTTTGCTAAAAACTTCTCCTTTGAAAGATTGTTCTTCATTCATTGTTATGGTTATTCCTTTCATTTTTTGCTTTCTATCTTTAGCAATAATTTCATTTGCGGCTTTCCACGCCGGACTATTAGGCGCGAAACCTTCGGCCAAATTGTTTCCCAACGGTTTGGCAAATAAAACTCCGCTGGCAAGACAAAACGACAAAACTACCATTAATTTCTTTTTCATACTAACTTCCTCCTGTTGTTTTTAAGCCTCTTTTTTAAACAAAAAAGGCGAACTATCACCTTGAGCTGATGTCACTCCCCTCAAAATGAAAGTCGCCCATCGTATTCTGTACGAATACGATTAAACAGGCGACTTCATCTCTGGGTGACATCAGGTTTAACCTTTGCCGGTTAAACGAGGCTGTATTTAAAATATAATTTTAACACAGCTCCAAAAATTAAGTCTCAAAATTACGAACTTATATATTTATTTTACATTATTTAAGAGGAATTTCGACAAAAACCGCTCTTTTATCACTCCCCTAAAAATCGAAATCCACTCTTAATTATAACTCTCTCTATTGAAATATTTCCGGACAAAACTCAGTGTCGGAAATGACGAACTCCGGCAAACAGCATTGCAATATTATGTTCATTACAGGCTTTTATCACTTCCTCGTCGCGCACGGAACCGCCGGGCTGGATTATTGCCGTAATTCCTTGCTTGGCCGCCAAATCCACGCCGTCCCGAAAAGGGAAAAACGCATCCGAAGCCAAAACCAGAATTTCAGGTTTTTCATTGCTTTCCAGAAACTCAGCAAATTTTATGCTTGCCATTTTTACCGCGTCAACGCGGCTCATTTGCCCGGCGCCAATGCCGACAGTTGCGTTTTGAGAAGTAAAAACTATCGCGTTTGATTTTATAAATTTCACGCAAGTCCAAGCAAATTTCAGCGCGGGTTCCTCTTCTTCGGCAGGTTTGCGTTTTGTAGGGCAAGTAAAATCTTTAAATAAAATATGATCCGGCTCTTGAAGCAAAACTTCCTCGCCGACGGATTTCAATAGCGGCTTATTATTTTGCGGCGCAATGCGTTTTAAAATACGCAGGTTTTTCTTGGTTTTTAAAATTTCCAAAGCGGCGGGTTCATAATCCGGCGCGCAAACGGCTTCAACAAAAAAAGTACTTATGAACCGAGCAACCTCCGTCGTCAAAATTCTGTTAAAAGCTATAATCCCGCCAAAAGCGGATTTAGGATCGCTTCTCCAAGCGTTTTCAAAAGCAGTTTTTAAATTTTCCCCAGTTCCTATGCCGCAAGGCGTTATATGCTTGAAAATAACGCACGCCGGAGCTTCAAATTCTTGCGCGTTATCCCAAGCGCCGAAAGCGTCCAAAATATTATTATAAGAAAGTTCTTTGCCGTGCAGCTGCTCGAAAGAAAATTTTTTATCCTGAGAATATAACGCGGCGTTTTGATGCGGATTCTCGCCGTATCTCAAATCTTGTAATTTATTTAAAACAACGATTTTTGTCTGCGGATATTTTTGGCCTAAGCCTTTTTTAAATTCTTCCGATATCGCGGCGTCGTAAGCGGCGGTATGAGTAAAAGCTTCTATGCAGAGTTTTTGGCGCGTTTCATAGGAAAGATTGCCGGCGTTTTGCAGCTCCGCCAGCACGGCAGCGTAATCCTGCGGACGGCATATTATTGCCACGTCTTTAAAATTTTTCGCCGCGCTGCGCACCATTGACGGCCCGCCGATATCAATATTTTCTATAACCTCCGGCGCGAAACTGTGCGCGGCTTTTGCCGCCGTCTCGCGGAACGGATATAGGTTCACGACCACCATCTCTATGGATTTTATATTATGTTCAGCGACAGTTTTTACGTGCTCCGCCTTATCCCTTTTGAACAAAATGCCGCCGTGCACGTTGGGATGCAACGTTTTAACGCGGCCGTCAAGAATTTCAGGAAATTTGGTTAAATCTCCTAAATCGCGTACCGGCAGACCGGCTTCTTTTAAGAATTTCGCAGTCCCGCTGGTGGATATTAATTCAATACCTAAAGAGTGAAGACCTTTGGCAAACTCCGCTAGGCCGGTTTTATCCGAAACAGAAATTAAAGCTCTTTTTATCATAATTTTTAGCTCCCTTTTACCACAATTCCTATATTGTACGTAATTTTAATAAAACAACGGAATTTTGCCGGAGAGGAAATCTTCAAGTTGAGCATTTGCGTTTCCGACAATTAAACTAACCGCTTGCGGGTAGAGTTTTTTAAACTCCAAACTTCCGCCGATATTTTTTATTCTGCCGCTTTTGACTTCTATCGCCGTTATCTTTTTGCCTTTTTGCAAAATAAAATCAACTTCTTTGTTGCGCTCTCTCCACCAAAAAACATCAAAATTCTCTTCCTTCGAACGCGCCAGCAAATATGCGCCGACAGCGCTTTCCACAAGGCGGCCTTTATCGTTTTGGTTCTCAAGCAGGCGTTTGCGCGCGGAGCCGTCAGAATATGTCATAAGCGAAGTGTCGAACACCATAAACCTCGGCGAACTTGTTTTGATTTTGTTGGCGGAAAATTTTTGCAGCCCGCACAAAATATTGGCTTTGCCGAGCAATTCTAAATAATGCGCCAATGTCACGGTATTGCCGGCGTCTTGCAGCTGTCCCATAATTTTTGTGTATGACAATTCCTGCGCGGAATACGCCGCGCCGAGTTTGAAAAGCGATCTCAGCAATGCCGGCTTTCGCACTTCTTCCATTTGCAATATATCCTGCGATATTGTCGGCTCGACAATAGACGAACCCATATAGCGCGCCCAGCGCTCTTCTTCCGTTTTTAACGCCGCCGCACCCGGATATCCGCCAAAAAACAAGAAATCTTCCAAAGTGTATCCAAACGCTTCTTTGCATTCTTCAAAATTCCAATGCGGGCTGTAAAGTATTTCAAAACGCCCCGTCAAAGATTCTTCCGATCCTCTTTGCAAAAGCAAAGAGGAGGAGCCTGTCAAAATTACTTTTAGCGGGACATTTCTGCGGCTGTCTTCGTCCCACAACTGTTTTACCGCGGAAGACCATTGCGGGATTTTTTGTATTTCGTCAATAATCAAAACGGTATCTTTGCCCGTTTGTTTTTGCAAAGCCCGAGCGCGTTCCCATTCGTTGCTTATCCATTCCCGTGAAAGCAAAGCGGGGTCTTCCGCGCTGACAAAATGCTGATGCGCTTTGATATATTGCAAGGCTTGATTGACGGCTGTGGTTTTGCCTGTTTGGCGCGGACCGCTTATTATTTGGATAAAATGCCTGTTTTCGCCTAATCTTTGTTTAATTTGCGCGACCAATCTTCTCTCGTACATAACGCTCCCTTTACAAAATACTCACTACGCCTTACATTTTACTCATTATACAAATTATTTTGTAAAAAGGGAAATAAAGAATATTTTTTCAAAATGCGGCTTAGTAATTATAATAAAGATTTAAAGTTATCTAAACTATACTACTATACTTTAGAAGGGGACATATTATGGAAATATTTACGGCAATCTATAGTAGTATTCCTTAAAATATGTCCCGCCTAAAGCTATGCAGGTTTTTTGGGTAATAGGAGTATAAACTATGCAATTTTTTACACGATAATCATTTCTTGAGTTAGAATACCACTCTAATGCCATGTTATGTTTAATATCGCGAATTTGTATCATTCCTCCTTCTCCTGTTTCATTGGGACCCGCCATCCAATATGCGAGACCGTAACTGCCTCCTATACAATCATCTGTCGGGCGAACAACAACTCCGGCGGGACAAGCGGACGCATTTGGAATAGTAACATCAAGATCCGCAAAACGCGAAGGAAAAACTCCGTTAACAAGTTTATATCTTTCCATAGAGTCAAGAATAATTCTTGCTACAGGCATTTGTGAAACAAAACGCGATTTTAAAACTGCCACTTGATACCTCGGTAAAGCAATGGCCGCAAGAATGCCGATAATTAAAACAACTACCAATAGCTCAATTAGAGTGAAACCTTTTTTATTTTTCATAATTTACCTCGTTGTCTTTTTCTCCCTTTTGTAAAGAGCCTGCCCCCGAATGTTCCCCGATAGATCCCCGATTACAACACTCGGGGACAAGCTTTACTAAAGAGAGAAAATAACTGCTTTTTGTCCAATAAAAACGGCCGTTATATTTGAGCTATGAAAGTAACCCAAAAAATAACAGCCGTAGTTTGCCGCCATTACTGACGGCAAACATTCAGCACAAAACATCGGGATTATAAGTTCCAACGTTTTGTGCTTGATAACGAGCTGTTTTTGGTCTTTCATATGCCTTTGATTTCTCAAAAGCTTGTCCCGCGATTTTTTGCATTTAACTGCTTAAACCGCAGAACACCCAAAAACGTTCTAAAATTTTTTACTTACAACTTGTACAGCAGCCAGAATATTACTTTAGTATATCAAATTATTTAGATTTTTGTTAAATCTTAACTTAAATTTTCCCCTCACAAAAAAGTTTTACGCAAAGCGGGTATAATTTATGCTCTTCTTCCAGAATCCGCGCGGCTAAAATTTGCGGCGTATCGTTTGCTAAAACCGGCACTTCAACTTGTTTTATTATTTGTCCTTCGTCGTAATCTCTATTTATAAAATGTACCGTCGCGCCGCTCTTTTTTGCGCCGCTTTTTATAACCGCCTCATGCACAAAATGGCCGTACATTCCTTTGCCGCCAAAATTTGGCAGCAACGCTGGGTGAATGTTCATAACGGGGCAGATTTTTAAAATTTCCTGCGGTATTTTTTTAAGATAGCCGGCAAGGCAGATCAAATCTGGTTTTAAATCTTGCAATATTTTTATTAAATCCCTCCCGCCTTCGGCGGCACTCCCTTTGCAAAAGGGAGAAAACTGCTCGCCATTATTCTTTTCTTCTCTCCCCGCCGCTTGCGGGAGAAGACAAGGAGATTGGTTTTCAACAAAAACCGGAATATCAAACTTTTTTGCTTTTTCTATCGCGCCGATACCAGCTTTTCCGGCAACAAGTAAAACTATTCTTCCATTAATATAACCGCTTTTGCAGGCTTCTGCCAAAGCCTCAAAATTACTCCCGCCGCCGGACGCAAAAACTATTATATTTTTCATTTTTAACCTTATATTCGCGCAAATGTTTCTATGAATTTTCCTCGTAATAGTAAGAATAATCAATTCCTTTCACAAAAATCTCGCGATTATTTATTTTATTTGTTAAAGCGTTTTTTAATAACGATTTTATTTCAGTCGGGTCGGCGTGGCTTTTTATCATCGCGCTCAGATAATCGTTTTTATTTATTTTGCTCCAATCCGCGCATTTTTTAAGGCGTTTTTTGAAAATCAAATCAAGCCATATTCTTGTTGCCCTGCCGTTGCCTTCCATAAACGGATGCGCGATGTTCATTTCAATATATTTATCGGCAATTTCGTCAAACGTGTTTTCAGGCATTTGCTCGATAGTTTTTAAAGTGTTGCCCAAATATTGCGCCATCGCAAACTGAAAACCGCCTCTGCTGATATTCTTTTGGCGAATTTTCCCCGCGAAATCATAAAGCCCGCCAAAAATATATGCGTGAATTTGCTGCAAGGATTTAACATTACCGATGTCGCCGGCATTTATTAAATTGCTTTCAAAAAACGAATATGCCTTTTTCTTGCTTTGACCGTCAATCGTATTGTCGCTGTATAAAAACCAATCTAAAAAATTTGTCGCCTTGTTGTTTGGAAATTGTTTTGCAAGAGCAATAACTCCTTCGCTGTCAAGAGCGTCGGAATTATATTTTTTGCCGTCTGCCGCCGTTAATTTCAGTTGGGTAGCGGCGCTACCCAGCTCGTTTTTTTCTTTTTTTAACTTGGCTTTCAGATATTTCCAATAATTGCGGTTTTTATCGTAGTCGTTTTGTTCGTTGAGAATGCCCACAATATCAAGAACCGAGAAAAACCATTTGTTGTTTTTCTCATCCCAAACTGCGCGGACTTCCTTATCTTTAAAAAACCTAATTGATATTTTTTCCATTGTAATTACTTTTTGCTTGAATTTTGTAAATCTTTATTTTCCAAAGTTATTGATTTTTTAAAGTCTGTAAAACAAGGCGGTTGGTTTTATTTTCAAAAATTACTTCCTTCACCCGACACAAAAACAATAATATTTTTCATTTTTTACTTCATTTAGTATCTTAAAAATAAAAGTAATCCTTTGATAAAAAACAATAGTACTAAAACAATCAAAGGAAACATCAATCCATAACTTTCGTTATTTCGCGCGCACAATATTGACACAATAAAGGTAGCTATAATTAAAATAGTTATTTTAATTGTTTTACGCATATTTTACTTCTCCAAGATAGCGGTTTTATTTCCTTTCACAATTTCACCTACCTCAATCAGTTCAGGCAAAATCTTTTTTGCACCAGCAACAGCATCGCGCTTAACGCAAATCACCATTCCAAGCCCCATATTGAAAGTATCATACATTTCTTTATCGCTGACTTTGCCTTTTTTCTGCAAAATCTGCATAACTTGCGGCACTTTCCACTTTTTTGTGTCTAATTTTGCGGAAACGTTTTTTGGCAAAAAGCGCGGGACATTCCCCGGCAAACCCGAACCCGTGATATGCGCCATACCTAAAATTTCTTTTTTCTGCTTGGCAAGACCAGCTTTAAGTTTCAAAATGTCTTTAACGTAAATTCTTGTAGGCGTAATCAGTTGCTTAGCGTATTTTTTAAGTTCTTTGCCAAAGACCGCGCGCACCAAAGAAAACCCATTTGAATGAAACCCGCTTGACGGCAAAGCAAGCAAAATATCGCCCGCTTTAATTTTACGCCCGTCAATAATTTCAGAGTTTTTTACCATGCCGACGGAAAACCCAGCCAAATCGTATTCCCCTTTTTGATAAAAGCCCGGCATCTCGGCAGTTTCCCCACCGATAAGCGCGCTGTTTGCCTGCCGACAGCCTTCCAAAATCCCCGCGATTATTTTTTTGCCCGCGTTTAAATCAAGCTTTGCGGTGGCGTAATAATCCAAAAAGAAAAGCGGCGTCGCGCCGCAGACGACCAAATCATTAACGCACATTGCGACTAAATCTATCCCGATTGTATCGTGTTTGTTAAGCAAAAAAGCCAATTTTAATTTTGTGCCTACTCCGTCGGTGGAGGCGACCAAACTGTATTCCTTATTGCACGGCACGGGGAAAAGACCGGCAAATCCGCCTATGCCTTTTGTTTTAGCTGCTATAAAATCTACAAATTTATCGCCCGCTATAATATCAACCCCTGCTTTTTTATATGTGGACATTTTGAGGCTCCGTTTATAATCAGTCTAAGATTAAAACTATATTACTTATTTTACTAAATTATAACTAGGAGCATTTTAATTAATAACCCATGCTTTTGCAAACTTTTTTGGCGACTGCGGTAGTCCCTATGCAATAAGTTTTGCCAGCGTCTCGTTGGGCGCGGTCTAAAACCATTACATAGGTTAAAATAGCGTTTGCTCCGTGAATAGATATGGGATCATCAGCGTAAATATCAAATCTTTGCCCAGAGGAAATATTTCCGTTATAGTTAAACGAGATATTTTGTTTTTCGCACACCAGCATTCCGCCGCCGGAGGCAACGCAACCCGGTATGTCAATGTCTAACGCGGCAATATTATCGGTCGGATACTCGCCGTGCGTTAAATAATACATTTCCGCGGCGTTTTTAATAACTTTTGCGTTTGATATTGCCGTCATAAGATGAGTTTTCATTACGGCCACTTGATATTGCGCAATTGCAATAGCCGCAAGAATCCCTATTATAAGAACTACCAGAAGCAGTTCTATCAGCGTGAATCCTTTCTTATTTGTATTGTTTAGCATACATTTACCTCTTTTTTTATTTTTTGTCATTCCCGAATATTCCCCGATGACAAATTTCAGGGACAAGCTTCATCGGGAATCTGATTTAGCTTCAAAATTCTTTTGTCCAATAAAAAAGGCGATAATCAATTTTGAGGTACTCTAAACGCTCAAAATGAAAATCGCCCGCCGGAACTCTTGCGAGTTCCGGCAATGTGGCGACTTCATTTTTGGCTTAGAGTACGATTTGCTTATTGGGCAAATCCGCGCTGTTTCTAAAAAACAGCTTCCAAAAATAAAGTCTTTAAAACAATTTTTTATAAGTCTCTTCAGGCTTATTTCTTACAATTTATATCCTATTTATTTCCCAATTTTCTTTTTTGTTCTTCAGCTAAAAAAACTTTGATTAGTTATCACTTTTTTGCCTGTTTTTCGCTCTAGCTCAAGTCTCGCTTTTTTTGCCAATTTGCCCGCTTTTTCATCTTATGTTCTGCTCATTTCAAAATTTTCAGAAACCGCCAGCATTTTGTCTTCCATATTCCTTTCCGCTCTGTTATTTGTTTTTGTTTATGATTTCCTGCTCTTGGTTTTTTTTGAAATCCGATATTTTTTCACTTAAAATTTCATCGTTTAACGCTAAAATCTGCAAAGCCAAAAAACCGGCGTTTTTGGCGCCGTCAACGGCAACGGTCGCCACAGGCATACCGGAAGGCATCTGTACGGTTGACAAAAGCGCGTCCAGACCGTTTAGTTTGCTCCCGCTTAACGGCACGCCGATAACCGGTTTTATTGTCAAGCTCGCCACAACGCCGGCCAAATGCGCCGCCATTCCAGCGCCGGCTATAAAAACATCCGCGTCTTTATAATCCGCCATTATTTTATGCAAAAAATTGGGCGAGCGGTGCGCCGAGCAAATTTTTGTTTCCGCGCTTACGCCAAATTCTTTTAAAACCTCCTGCGCTTTTTGCATTACGGGCGCGTCGCTTTCGCTGCCCATTAAAATCAAAACTTGCGTTTTCATAATAAATCCCTCCCCTGCTTCGCAGGTACTCCCTTTACTAAAGGGAGAAAGTTTAATTTACGCCAATATCGCGGCGGTATTGCATGCCTTCAAAATTTATTTTGGAAATTTCAGCGTAAACTTTTTGACGCGCGGATTCAATATTTTCTCCAACGGCGACAACGCTCAAAACGCGCCCGCCGTTGGTGTAAATTTTGCCATTTGCAATCTGCGTGCCCGCGTGGAAAACAAGCGCGCCTTCAACCTTGTCCAAGCCGGTAATCTCCGCGCCTTTGCTGGAACTTTGCGGATAATCCTTGCCAGCCAAAATTACGCAGACGGAAGCCGCCGCATCAAAATCCAGTCCGACGCCGGCGAGTTTTTTATCCAAGCACGCGAGTATAATTTCCAAAAAATCGTTTTTGATGAGCGGAAGGATTGCCTGCGTCTCAGGATCGCCGCTGCGTGCGTTGAATTCCAAAACGTTTATTTTGCCAGCGGGACTTTTCATAATACCGGCATAAATGAAGCCTCGGTAGTCAATGCCCTCAGCCTTTATACCTTTTATGAAGTTATCAAAAACATTTGTTTTGATAAAATCCAAATCCTGCGTTGTGATGTCTGCAACGGGGCTGTAAACACCCATGCCGCCCGTGTTGGGGCCCAAGTTGCCGTCAAGCAATCTTTTATGGTCGCGGCTGACGGGCAGGGTTTGATAAGTCTCACCATCTGTAAAAGCTATTATGCTGGCTTCGCGGCCTTCCAAAAATTCCTCTATGACGACTTTACGCCCGCTCTCGCCGAAAACCGTCCGCGCCATAAAATCGTTGAGAGTTTTTTGTGCGTCCTCTAACGTGGCGCAAACATTTACGCCCTTGCCAGCCGCAAGCCCGTCGGCCTTAATTACGACCGGCGGCGTTAGGTTTTTGATATATTCCAAAGCCTCGGCCAAAACTGTAAAACTTCTATACCCTGCCGTCGGGATATTATATTTCTGCATAAATTGCTTGGAATATTCTTTGGAACTTTCCAGCCGCGCGCCGGCCTTGCTTGCTCCGAAAGTTTTTATGCCGGCCGCACGCAAATCATCAGCCATGCCGGCGGCAAGCGGCGCCTCCGGCCCGATGACAACCAAATCTATTTTATTACTTTTACAGAAATTTATGACTTTATCCGCGGCGCCCATATCAAAAATATTGCGC
>JAIRMX010000073.1 GCA_031258375.1 Elusimicrobiota bacterium
TATTAATATGGTGCCTTTTATAGACATCACTTTGATTTTGCTCATTATTTTTATGGTGATGACGCCGTTTATAGTTCAGTCTCAGCTTAATGTCGATTTGCCAAGCTCGTCTGCGGTAAATAGAGTGAGCGAAAGTAACGTTATACGCGTTGAAATTGATAAGAGCGGCGCTATACGAGTGATGGACAATATTGTCGCGCCGGATAAATTGCGCGAAGAATTAACGCTGCGGCTTGGCAGAGCTTACGAAAAAACTATTCTAGTCCAAGCCGATAAAGAAGTCCCTATACAGGAAGTCGTAAAAGTTTTTGATATTGCCAAAAAACTCGGCGCGGCAAAACTCGGCATCGGCGTGACGGAGAAACGATAATTTGTTTTATTATAATTTTTCGCAACGCGGCTCTTCGTTTACGTCTCGTCCTAAAATTCAAGGTCTAGCAACCAAAAATGTTCCTGATTAAGAGTATTTAATAATAAATTCAATAAGTTTAATCTTTCTATTTTGTCTCGGACCGCAATGCCTGTTCCCTCTTTATTAAAACTATCATTAATCGTTCTTGCATAAACCCCCTGTTAAAACCTTCAATCTTTCCCCACACCGCATTTTTGGTCTTAACGTTATATATTTTATATTTCTCCGCTGTTTGTTCCGGATTTAATTTAGCAAAAATATAATCTTTATAGACCTGTTCTACCCAATTCTTTTGTAAAACAAAAACAACGCCTCGATATTTATATCCGCAGCGTTGCTTTCGTCTACTGAAATGTACTTCTTTAGATTAGTTCCACCACATTTTGGGCAATATTTGCAACTCTAAAAACAATGCTGAATTATTTCTACGCAGGTATTAGCAATATTAAAGAATAATGATAATTTTGTCGTTTTAGTAAGGAATCACTGCACACACTTAGCTATCTATATCCCTTATGACAAAGTATTGCCTTCACCCCTAGATTATCATATGGCGGATTCTCGGGATATGAATGGCTGACTACCATACAACCTTTTCTTCCATTCCATTTGTCATTACCACAACAAGCAGAACAGCTAAGAAAGCTAGGGGCGTCAACTTCAAATATCTTCTCAAGCTCCGGAATGATTTCATTGTATAAACCGTTAGGTATAGTTATCCCATGAACCTCTTTCATTAGAGGTATTATCATACCGAAATTGGCATTCCCAGTTATATGCTCCGAACAATTTGGAATACCAGTACTATTAGCCACTGATGTATCAAATATATCTTGGCAGTATCCTCCTGGTTTGGTGCCTCTGCTTTTAGTATAATCATAACGGTTATAAGTGTCCCCGTCGCAATTATCTATAGGTAGTGAATATGAAAAATCGTCAAGCACTTTAAATTCATAACTGTCTACATACTCTATACATTCTTCTTCCCTTTGACATTCGCTGCCGGTCCAGCTAAATCCGGTTTGGCATTGGCATCTGTCGTTGCAGTTTTCCGTGCATGGAGTACAAACACCTTCGTTACTGCATGTTCCGCTCCATACTACGTCCTTCCATTTTCCCATTGTACTATTGCACTCTGCCGTCCCGCTCTCTTTCCCGCACTTATTACCACAGTATCTTGTAAGCTCCGGTTTCTTTGTATCGTCGCAAGTACATTCATCGCTTATGCTACACTCCCCCCAGTCAGGCTCGCTCCATGAAGCATTTGTTGTTCCTGCAGCTTCCGTGCATTGCGCTTCTCTCCTCTTCTTCCCTCCGTTCTTACATCCGCATGCCTCTTCCGTCTCAGGCTTCTCTGCTTCTACGCAGCTCCCATCATTTTCTTCTTTCCATTTTCCCGTTGTTGTATCGCAGCTCACTTTCTTCTTCTGCGTTCCGCACTTCCCGCAGCTGACTTGTACATCCGGTTTTGTATCTGCAGGACACTCTACTGGATCTTTTGTACAAGTATTTTTGTCTTCAGCCCAGCTGTATCCGCTATCGCATCTGCATGTCTCTGTGCAGTTCGCGCTCCCTTTCTCGCATTCTCCTTCCTTCCATACCCCTGTTGCACTATTACACTCCACCGTCCTTCTCTTTCTCCCGCATTTGCCGCAGCTTTCACTCCCCTCAGGTTTAGACTCCGCCGAACATTCTCTCTCGCATGCGCTCATATCCCATGCTTTGCATTTGCCCCCCTCGCAGTCTGCCTCACACTCCCTTGTTGCCCTTCCGCCGCTGTACAAGCTGCTTATACTGCTGCATTGCTTACTTGTTTCCTGCGTTTGCGTCTTGCTTCCGCACTTACCCGTCCAGATCCCTGTTTTCCAACTGCCTGTCGAACTGTTACATGCCACTGTTCTTGTCTGCGTTCCGCATCCGCTTGCGCATGTTTGGATTCCTGCTGGTTCTGTTGCCGTACAGCTCTTTGTACATCCCGATGTGTTCCAGCTACCGCAGCTTCCTCCTGAACAGCTTGCCCTGCAAGTCCTTGTTACCGTACCCCCAGTATAGCCGCTGTTTACATTACTGCAAGGCGTGCTTGTTGCCTGCGCTTGACTCGGACTGTAACACCTCCCTCCTATATCGCACAACCCTGCCTTGCAATAGCACTCGCACGTATCTTCATTCAAAATATAACCGTTATTGCATGTCTTATTTCCACAGTTGCATACCTCTTTTGCTTCTCCTATTACATTACCAAAGCTTCTACATATATCTCCGCTGCACCCTAATCCCGAATCATCATAGCTGCTCGAGAACGTAAACAAATCTTTCCCGCTCTTTTTATACGTAGCCCTTATACAGTTTTGCGCATTGTTTAGAGTTAGAGTATAATCCCCTATTTCCATCTTATCCGGCTCCGCCGCGTTTACCTTCTCTTTACTCTTGTTCTGCGTTAATTGTCCCATATTCTCAAAACTAGCGTAATATCTCCTGCTGACTATATACCTGCTTGCCTGCTTCGTCTTTACTATCTCCAGCAAGTTCACCGCTTCTACCGCCCTTGCTTTCATTATGCTCTTCGTATACATCGGATACGCTATTGCCGCCATTACCGCCGCTATCAATACCACTACCAGTATCTCCGTTAGCGTAAATCCTTCCTTGTTCTTTCCAGACTTTCTTTCCCTTTCCTTATTCATAATATCTCCTCCTTACTGCTTTTATTTGTTTTTTACAAATCTAAACTAAAACTGATTTTGTTTTTTACAATCTAAACTAAATTCGAACTATAACCTAAAACAAAATAATTAAAGTAAACAATGTTCAATAAAACTAAATCCAAACTGTTCCTAAATAAATCCGACAAATCTTAAGAATAAATCCAGCTTAGACGCCTTTGCTGTTTTCTCCCTTTTGTAAAGAGCCTGCCCCCTAATGTTCCCCGATTACAACCTTCGGAGACAAGCTTAATCGGGGGGAGCGCCGCTTTAGCGGCGAGGGATTTAATACCGGCTTTAAAACGGCTTATATTAAATCTCTCTTCCCACTTAAGGACTTTCGTCCTTAAGTCTCCTTCTCTCTTTACTAAAGAGAGAAAATAACTGCTTTTTGGCCAATAAAAAACGGCTGTTATATTTGAGCCAGCTAAAAGACCCAAAATATAACAGCCGTAGTTTGCCGTCATTGCTGACGGCAAACATTCAGCACAAAATACACAGGGAGCTACCCTTTATACTTTGTGCTTGATAACGAGCTGTTTTTGGATTTTAGCTTGCTCTTGGTATTCCAAAAGCTTGTTTTGCCTTGTTTGGACAAAATATCCAAAAACGTTCTAAATTTTTATAAGCCGATTTATTACACCACTTCCCCTCTCTCGCTCGCAATGTGCGCAAGGAAAAGGAGTTGTTCGGCTTATATACAGCAATTACAAAGCTATTCTATAATTTTATAAAATATAAGTAAAGAGATTTTTTAGGAGAAATTTTATGACAAAAAGATTATATAAATCAACTGATGATAAAATGTTATGCGGCGTATGCGGCGGTATTGCCGAATATTTTGAACTTGACCCAACGCTAGTCAGGCTGGGCTGGGCTTTTTTGACGCTTTTTACTTGCGCGTTTCCCGGTATAATTCTCTACGCGGTTGCGGCAATAATAATGCCTTCAAAAGAGCGAGATAATTAAAATGTCAAAACAAAAAGAAGATTATTATTCGGTGCTTGGCGTAACAAGAAGCGCAAGCGAAATTGAAATAAAAACGGCTTATCGCAAACTTGCGATGAAATATCACCCCGACCGCAATCCCGAAAGCAGCGAGGCGGAAGAAAAATTTAAAACCGTAAACGAGGCTTTTGAAGTTCTTTCAGATGCTCAAAAACGTCAGATGTACGACGATTACGGGCATGAAGGCGTGAATATGGCGGGCGGCGCGGGCGGCTTTGGGGGTTTTAGCGGGTTTGAAGATATTGTCAGTTCCGTTTTCGGCGATGTATTTGGCGGAAGTTTCGGCAGAGCTTCCGGCGGAAGACGCAGAGCGCAAAGAGGCAATGATTTAAGACAGCAAGTAAGTTTGACTTTAGAAGAAGCTTACTCCGGAATAGAAACGGATATAACTTACAATCGCGTTGACACTTGCAATATTTGCCACGGCACGGGAGCGCAGGAAGGCAGCGGCACAAAAACATGCCCTACTTGCAGAGGATCTGGCATCGTTCAATTCAGCCAAGGATTTTTTTCTATGCGGCAGACTTGTCCCGATTGCGGCGGGCAGGGAACAATTATAGAAAAGCCCTGCAGGGCGTGCCGCGGCGTCGGGCGTGAAAACGGCAAGAATGCCGTTAAAGTCAGAATACCCGCCGGTGTGCGCGACGGTATTGTTCTGAAAGTTCAAAACGGCGGCGATATTGGCCCTAACGGCGGAGGTTACGGCGATTTATATCTTGAAATTCATGTTAAAAAACATAAAGTTTTCCAGCGCGACGGCGATGATTTAATTGTGGAAAAAACAATTTCTTACCCGACGGCGGTTTTGGGCGGCAGTTTTAAAATTGAAAATATCAAAAAAGAAGAAATTAAAGCGGTAGTTCCGGAAGGCTCCCAACACGGTTCCGTTATAACTTTAGAGGAAGAAGGTATGCCGACGCTCGCAAGCAATGGTCAAAAAGGCGATTTAAAAATTATTTTAAATGTGGATGTTCCGCGCAAACTCAGCACCGAGCAGAAGGAATTAATAAAAGAACTGGGCGAATCTTTTGAAAAAGACCCGCCCAAAAAAGGAATTTTTGACAAGTTTTTTTAACTTCTTGTTTTAAAACGAAATATAATCAGCCCTAATATTTTAAAATTAATTTCTCGTACATTAATAATTCAGGCAAAACGCAATTATAGTATTTTCCTCTATCAATTTATCTCCGTAGTTAAAAATGATAATGCGGCGTTTGATTGAGCTTCCGTAATATCCTATTATTTGTCGACGAAACAGTCCCAAAAATGCGCCGATGTTCCCGGCTTATGCGCCTAGCGATAAAAGCAAGCATTCAATACGTTTTCTTCAGATTATATTATATACGCAATTTGCGGCTAAACTGCCGCGCTTTTAAAATTATTACGCAGCAAAGCAATGTTTTATTTAATCTGTTTAAAACGACGCTATTTTTTTACCGTATTCTTTGCATTTTTCTAAACCGTTCGCGTCCGGTGTAAGTTTTATTATCAAGCCGTCCGACATTAGAACGGCCCCCGCGTTTTTTATACGCTGCTGCCAGTCTTTCATCCACTGCCCGTCGCCCCAGTCGTAAGAGCCGAACAAAGCTATTTTTTTCGAAGAAATGCTTTTTTCTATAGAGAGCATAAAAGGCTCCATTTCGTTCTCTTCCAAAGTTTCGGCTCCCATGGAGGGGCATCCTAAAACAATTACGTCGCTGTTTATAAAATCGGCCGGCGCGTCTGCAACTTTAGACAAAGAAACCTCCGCTCCAGCATTTTTTGCGCCTTCGGCTATGGCGTTTGCCATCATTTCGGTATTGCCGCCGCCGCTCCAATATATTATTGATACTTTACTCATATTTACTCTCCTTATTTATTTGCGGGATTTGCACGCATAATGTTAATTTTAACTAACATTATTAAGTATACATAAATTATTTTAAGATTGCAAATCTAGCGGAAACTTTATTGACGGTACGACATCATTTTGTAAAACTATAAAACGCTGATAATAGCGCGTAATTCAAATTTTATTATGGTATGGAGGCGATAATGTAATGAGTAAAGATTTGAAAATTTGAAAGCAATCAATTAAATAGGCTCTAGACCAGATAGGAAGAATAAAGCTAATCTGAATTTATGAGGATAAAAAGCAAAATAAGCAGGTATAAAATAAGTAAAATAGTTGAATGCTTTATTTTAGACCTGACGGCAGCACAAACGGCGCATTTTACAGGACTGAACCGTAAGACAAATTGCAGATGAAGCAAAAATTAAGTACTATATTAAAAAGGAGCTAGCCTTATATTTACTTATCTGGTCTAGAGCCAAAATAATTATTAAAGGAGAGTAAAAAGTATGAAAGTGTCTAATAGAAGTCATATAATTAAAAATGCGGTAAATTTTATAATGATTAA
>JAIRMX010000027.1 GCA_031258375.1 Elusimicrobiota bacterium
TTTAGATAATTGAAGCGCGCAAAAAGCCGCCCGCCTCAGTTATCTGACACTCTCTTATCTCTTTTCTCTTTGATGTTTTACAGCTTTTGTAAGATATGTCATTTAAAACTCAAAAGCGAACTGAGGTTTCGGAAAGATAAGAAGCTATTAGACGTAAAAAATATTAAACCTAAATAAGATAGAATGCAATCGTGAGATAAACTATAATCGGATAAACAAGACAGTTGAAGAGATAATAAGGGAAGAGAAAAAACGCATAGATCTATTATTTAGTTTTAAACTACTTAAACAATAAACTCATTTTTTGAGTTCTTCCCTTCTGAGCAGACGATTATATGTTATTGCAAATCTGTGAACCTCGTCGCGTATTCTCATAAGCAGCAAAAGCGCGGGGTCCGCTTTATCAAGCCTTATACTGTATTTGCCGTGCGCGGTAAAAATTTCTTCGTTTCTTTTGGCAAGCGATATTATTTCTATATCCATACCGGCTTCCTGAGCGGCTTTGCGCGCAAATTCCAGCTGAAGCTGTCCGCCGTCAATTAAAAATAAATCCGGCAGGTTTTCCTTAGGCAGATTTTTAAGCTGTTTGATTCTCCGTCCTACGATTTCGCGCATCATCAAAAAATCATCGGCGCCTTTTTGAGGCTGGGACGTTTTGATTTTAAAGCGGCGATAATGCGGCTTATACTTTTCCCCGTCGATAAAGCAAACCATGCCGCCGACGGGGTTTTTTCCGTAAAAATGAGAATTGTCAAAAGCTTCTATATGCCTTATAATTTTTTTGCTGCCAAGCACTTCGCTTAACCTTTTCAGCTCGGGCGAGTTTTCCATTTTCTGCTCCAATCTTTTGGGATTATATTTGCTTACCGCAACGCGCTCTTTCATATGCCGTATAGCGGAAAGAAAATCCCGTATTTTCGCGGCGGTTTCATAGTCAAGCGCTTTTGAGGCCGCCAGCATAGCTTTTGTGAGTTCTTTTGTAAATTTACGGTAATCCCCGCTTAAAAACAATTGCGCGCGCCGCGCAAGACTGCGATAATCTTCATAGCTTATTTTCCCGGCGCACGGCGCCGGGCATTGATTTAAATGAAAATAAATGCAGCCGTTTATTTTGGCCTGTCTCAGCGGTTTTGCGCGGCTGAACGCCCATTTGCACGGACGAAGCGGTATATATCTATTTTTCCATAGGAATTGCAGCATATTCCTGATAAGGGATATATGCGGATACGGACCGAAATAAGAAGCGCCGTCTTTTTCCTTTTTACGCACGGTAAATACGCGCGGGAAATCTTCCTGCAGAGTGAGTTTTACAAAAGGATATGTTTTGGCGTCTTTTAGCATACTGTTAAAAAACGGCTGGTATTTTTTTATTAATTTATTTTCAAGAAGCAAAGCGTCGCGCTCGCTTGCCGTTACGATAAAATCTATTTTTGAAATCAACGGAACAAGGCTGGGGATTTTCCAGCCTTTGGAAGTTTGCGCGCCGGTTTGAAAGTATTGATGGACGCGGGTATAAATGTTTTTTGCTTTACCGATATAGATAATAAAGCCGGTTTTATCCTTCATAATATAAACGCCCGGCTTTTTGGGAAGCAGATTTAAATTTATATTCATAGTTATTAAGCGTTATTTCATATTATATAAAATTGCGGGATAACAGAAACTTCATCTCCACAAATTGATATAATAAACTATTATGAGTATAGTAAATTTTCAAGAAATTGACCGCCGTCAGCAAAAAAGGTGGGCGGACGCAAATCTTTTTAAATCCCCGCGTATCTCAAGAGCGGGTAAAAAATTTTATTGTCTTGATATGTTCCCCTATCCTTCAGGACAAGGGCTTCACGTCGGCCATCCGGAAGGATATACGGCTTCGGACATACTTGTCAGATATAAAAGAATGAACGGCTTTGACGTTATACATCCTATGGGCTGGGACGCTTTCGGCCTTCCGGCGGAAAATTACGCCATAGCTACCGGCGTGCATCCGCGCGTTACAACAAGAAAGAATATTAATAATTTCCGCAGGCAGATTAAGTCTTTCGGCATGGCTTATGATTGGGAGAGGGAAATTGACACTACCGACCCCGCTTATTATAAATGGACGCAATGGATATTTCTGCAACTTTACAAAAAAGGCCTCGCGTATCAAAGCACGGTGCCGATAAATTGGTGTCCTTCCTGTAAAACCGGCCTTGCCAACGAAGAAGTTTTTAACGGCCGCTGCGAACGCTGCCAAAGCGTTATTGAGAAAAAAAATCTGCGCCAGTGGATGCTTAAAATAACCGCTTATGCCCAAAGGCTTCTTGAAGATTTAGGCGGCCTTGACTGGCCGGCTTCCACGCTTATGATGCAGCAAAATTGGATAGGCAAAAGCACGGGCGCCGAAGTCGAGTTTGACATTGCGGGCGCAAATGAAAAAATAACGATTTTCACAACGCGGCCGGATACGCTTTTTGGAGCGACTTATATGGCGCTTGCGCCGGAACACGAGCTTGTTGCCAAAATTACGACGCGTGAACAAAAACAAGACGTTGAAAATTATGTTCAAACCGCAAACGCGAAAACCGAAATCGAGCGTTCGGCGCAGGATAAAGAAAAAACGGGAGTTTTTACCGGCGCGTATGCGATAAATCCGCTTAACGGCGCGCAAATTCCGATATGGATAGCGGATTATGTCTTAACCGGTTACGGCACCGGCGCGATAATGGCCGTGCCGGCGCACGACGAGCGCGACTATGCTTTTGCCAAAAAATTTAATATTCCGATAATCGAAGTAATACAAAGCGAAAAAGGCGTGGCGCAGGAAGCGTATATCGGGGACGGCAAACTTATAAATTCGGATATTCTTAACGGACTTAACGTAGTTGAAGCGCAGTCAAAAATAATCAAATTTTTGGAAGAGAGGAAAATCGGCCGCTCAAAAACAACGTATAAACTGCGCGATTGGGTATTCTCCCGTCAGAGATATTGGGGCGAGCCTATCCCCGTGGTCCATTGCGAAAAATGCGGAGTAGTCCCCCTGCCGGAAAGCGAGCTTCCTTTAGTTCTGCCGGACGTGGAAAAATTTGAACCCAGCGGCACGGGCGAGTCCCCGCTTGCAAATATTACAAATTGGGTAAACGCGGCTTGCCCCAAATGCGGCGGACCGGCAAAACGCGAGACCAACACCATGCCGCAATGGGCGGGTTCATGCTGGTATTATTTAAGATTTATGGATCCGAAAAACGACGCGGCTTTTGTTTCGCCTGAAATTGAAAAAGCCTGTAGCCCCGTAGATTGTTATATCGGCGGCGCGGAACACGCGGTTTTGCATCTTTTATACGCGAGATTTTGGCATAAAGTTTTGTTTGATTTGGGACATGTAAGTACAAAAGAGCCGTTTCAAAAATTGCGCCATCAAGGCATGATACTCTCTTTTTCTTACCGCGACGAAAAAGGCAATTATCATAATTACGACGAGATTGATTTTTCCAATCCGGCGGAGCCTAAGCTCAAAGACGGCGGAGCGCCGCTGACTTCAATGGTGGAAAAAATGAGCAAGTCAAAAAAGAACGTTATTAATCCCGATGAAATTCTGCGGGAATACGGCGCGGACGCGTTTAGAATGTATGAAATGTTTATGGGGCCTTTTGAAGCGGCTAAACCGTGGGATATGCGAGGCATAGAAGGCGTGTCGCGTTTTTTAAAAAGAATATACGGCTGGGCGCAGGAACTTAAAATTGCCGATATAAACCCGCCGAAAGAAATTGAAATATTAAAAAACAAAACAATCAAGAAGATAAGCGAAGATATCGAAACTTTTAATTTTAATACGGCAATTTCGGCAATGATGATATTTTTCAACGAGCTTTCAAAATATCGGGAAATCGACGGAAATACTTTTGAGGTTTTTCTTAAACTTTTGCATCCTTTCGCGCCGCATATTACCGACGAGATTTGGCAAAATGCGGGCAAAAACGCTTTTCTGCTCAATGAAAGCTGGCCGCAATTAAACGCGGCTTTGCTTACGGAAGAACAGGTTGAAATAGGCGTGCAAATAAACGGAAAAATAAGGGACAGAATAAAACTGCCCGCAAACGCGGACAGAGAATATTACGAACAGGCGGCTCTTGCGTCTGCCAAAATCAAAACGCTACTTGAAGGCCATGATATAGTTAAAATAATAGTAATACCCGCCAGAATGATAAGCATAGTCGCAAAACCAGGCAAATAGGGTTTGCTTTTTTCTTATCATCGTTGCGGCGGACATAAATTGCCGTTGAAGCGAATAAAATTAATATTTCTGAAATTATCTTTTTTTATGCAAATTTACGATTGGAAAATAAAATTGCATAAAATATGCTATGATTGAAGTATGATAAAAAGAGAGCTTTCACAACAGCTTGAAAAAGTAAAAACCGGGTTTCCCGTCGTTGCTATTATCGGGCCGCGGCAATCCGGCAAGACTACTTTGCTAAAAAAAGCTTTTGCCGGATATAAGTATTTTAATTTGGAAGACCCCGATATTTTAACTTCCATTCAAAAAGACCCCGGCGGTTTTATAAAAGGCAGTGACGGCAAAATAATAATTGACGAAATACAGCGCGCGCCGTTGCTTCTTTCATACATACAGGCCGTGTCGGACGAACGCAAACGAATGGGAGATTATATAATCTCGGGGTCTGAAAATTTATTACTCTCCGAAAAAATCAATCAGTCTTTGGCCGGCAGGGCGGCGTATTTGCACCTTTTCCCGCTGTCATACGGCGAGCTTGCGAACTCAAAACAACAAAAAAGAGACATTTACTCTCAAATGTATTACGGTTTTTATCCGGCAGTTTACGATAGAGAAATTGAACCGGTTGTTTATTACAATCAATATTTGTCAACCTATGCCGAGAGAGATTTGAAACAAATAAAAAACATCGCGAATTTGAGCCACTTCCGCAAATTTATGGCTCTTTTGGCCGGACGCACCGGACAATTGTTAAATATGTCTTCTTTGGCAAACGACGTCGGGGCCGCGGTATCCACAATAGAAGGCTGGCTTTCCGTTCTGGAAGCCTGTTATTTGATAATTCGCCTGCAACCCTACTACAGAAATTTCAACAAAAGACAAATAAAGTCTTCAAAAGTATATTTCACGGATACGGCTTTGGTGTGCCGCTTGCTCGGATTAACTTCCGCGCAGGAATTAAAAAGTCATTATCTGATTGGCCATTTGTTTGAAAATTTCTGCGTGATGGAATTTTGTAAGCACATATCAAATAATTTGAAATCCGCCAAATTGTATTTTTTTAGAGATAGCAACGCAAACGAAGTGGATTTGATTATAGATGATGGACTGCGGCAAATTCCTGTTGAAATAAAGCTCGGAGCGACTTTTAACGACGAGTTCTTAAAAGGGCTAGATTATTGGAAGAAACTAAGCTCTTCGCATAACGGATACGTGATATATACCGGAGACAGCGAATTTAAAACTGCCGGCGCCGCGCGAGTCATTAATTGGAAAAACATGAACGATATATTTCAAACCATGAAATAAATGCCGCTTTCAAACTTTAAAAATATATTTAGAAAGCGGTAATTTATATCGCGATGGCAAGATATAAATTTTGAATAATAGTGAAAAACAGGAGTTTATTAAAGGACATATTCGTGTTCACATAGAAGTAGACAATGAAAACAAGGATTTACTATGAAACCTAAAAAACCTAAGGCGTTAATTGTCCGCACGGCGGGCATTAACTGCGATATAGAAACAAAGCAAACTTTGGATCTCGCCGGCGCGCAGGCCGAGCTTGTTCACACCAACGAGATTACCGCGGGGAAAACAAAAATTTTAAATTACGATATTTTGGTTTTCCCGGGCGGATTTGCTTACGGCGACGATATTGCCGGCGGCAAAATATGGTCTGTACATATTGATAAAGTTTACGAAGACCTCAAAAAGTTTATAGAAAGCGGCCGTCCGGTTATGGGTATTTGCAACGGCTTTCAGGTTTTAACTAAGCTTGGTTTTTTGCCGGAAAGTAAAGATAAAAAGCAAACTGCCAGCCTTACTTTTAACGATTGCGGAGTTTTTATAGACAAGTGGGAAAAATTAAAAGTAAACAAAAACAGTCCGTGCATATTTACTAAAGATCTTGACGATGAAATAGAACTGCCTATAGCTCACGGCGAGGGCAAAATCGTAATTGACGATAAAAACGTTTTGGCAAGTTTGCAAAAAAATAATAATATCGCGCTTACTTACGCAAATAATCCAAACGGCAGCGTGCTTGATATTGCCGGCATATGCAATAATAAAGGAAATTGTTTTGGCTTAATGCCCCATCCGGAAAGATACGCTTCGCAGTATCAACACCCCACGTGGACTCGCGCCGAGATGAAAAACAAAAAAGCCGTCGGTTTGGAAATTTTTAGAAACGCCGTAAAATATGTTTAGCGGTAAAATATTAGTAAAGGATGATAAAAATGAAAAATAAAATATCTAAGGTTTTAGTGTGCGGTTTTGTTTATTCTTTTTGCGCGCATTTTGTTTTAGGGGCACCATGGTCGCCTCTTGTTGACGAAAAAGAGCAAAAGTTGATGAAGAAGCAGATAACTGATGTCGTCAGTAAATTATCTCAGAATCAGGAAGAAGCCGAAGGGGAAATTTGCTCTTCTGAAAGTTCCGATAAATCTTTAGACAGGCTTATTGGCGGAAAAGATGTGACTATTAAATATGTGGTTACTTACTATGGCACCGCAAGGTATGCCTATCCCCCCGACCCTGAGAAAACGCTCAATCTCTGGTTCCAAAATGTGCTTAAATACAGGCAGACATATCCCGGCTTTGACGATAAGTTCAAAGATATTATTCCACTGCTTGAGCGCGGGCTTAAAATGGTGAACATAGAGATTTATCTCCAGAAATTTTATGATGAACTCTCTAAATCCGGTTTTTCAGAAGAACAGATAGAAGAGCAAATAAAGGAAAAAGTAAAAGAGGCTGATATGTTCCTCTATTTTACCACCTACAGAAAAGATCCTAGTAAGTTTCCGTGCTCAAAATCGAGAAGATCATTGGGATGTTATTTTCTTGACAAGCCAACAGGGCGGGAACTTATATTCGTTTATGTCCCCACTGGTAGTAAGATACTGACGTCTCTGATAAATCCTAAAAGAACTTTAACGCATGAGTTCGGACATTCTCTCGGTTTTGGCGATTTGTATAGAGGTAAAAAGAACGCCAATTTCAGTGAGGGATCAGGGAAGAAAAACGGCAAAAAAGGGTCAATAATGAACAAGGCTAAAGAGTTGACCTGCGACGACGCGGATGGTATGATTGCTATGATAGACAGAAAACTCGGCATTAAGCGAACTTTTGATTCTTTATGTATGGACGGCAGCCTTTATGTCGACGGCGTATATGTTTCTAAAAAAGAAGCAAAAAAGGAAATGAGCCGCATAATAGCCGAGCAGCTGAAAAAAAGATGAAATAATTTTTATGTTGCCGGCGGGTTTATATGTTGGAATTAAAACTGACGCAAAGGATCATTTGCGAGTATTGAAAAATAAGCATCATTGAGAAATATGCGATTACGCTACGCGGCAATGCGCGGAACTCTTGAAGTTATTGACGTAAGTATTTCATAATCTATGGTTCCCGCCAAATCCGCAAGTTCTTTTGCGGTAATTTCTTCGCTTTCTTGTCTGCCTATTAAAACGACTTCACTGCCTACCGGAATATCGCCCAAGTCCGTTATATCCGCCGTCATCATATCCATTGCGATATTTCCTATTATAGGAACGCGCCGGCCGTTTATCAAAACTCGCGCTTTATTTGAAAGCGCGCGCGAGTATCCGTCGCCGTATCCTATTGGTATCGTCGCAATTTTTGAAGGCCGCGCGGTTATGAAACCGCGCCCGTATCCTATCGAAGTATTTTCGCGCGCGTCTTTTATAAAAACGACTTTTGATTTTAACGATAGGACGGGTTTAAAACTGTCTTCAAGCCCGTAGGCGAGACGGCCGAGCCTAACCATATCAAAACCCAAAGCGGGATATTTTAAAAACGCGCAGCTTGCGGATATGTGCGCAAGGCCGGTTTGTAAATTTTGAGCTGAGGCTTCGGATAAAAATTCTTTAAAATATGCCGCCTGCATATTTGTATAATCGCTGTCCGTGTCTGCGCGGGCGAAATGGGAATAAACGCCTTCAATTTTTATATACGGCGCGTTATTTAGGGTTTTAAGTATTTCAAGCGCGGCCGGTTTGCGGCTTCCTATACGGTTCATTCCCGTTTCGTGTTTGACGTGGCATAAAGCCGTCGTCTTTAATTCCGCGGCCAAATCTTTTATATAATTTGCCGCGCGCAAACTGCCTATTGTTACGGATAAATCATTTTCCAGGGCATATTTAAAATATTCGAAAGGATAAATGCTGCCAAGTACAAGTATGGGTAATTTTATGCCGTTTTGACGCAGATTTATGCCTTCCTCTATAGACGCTGCGCCAAAAGCGGCGCACAAATTATTTTCCTGCGCGCAAGACGAAATAAGAATATCGCCGTGTCCGTAAGCGTTTGCTTTTACCATCAGCATTATTTTAGGATTTGCGGCTCTTTGGCGCGCAATTTGCGCGGCGCGGTTTAAATTGAATTTAAGCGCGGCCAAGTCGACGGCGGCGCAAGTCGGGCGCAGGACGGGAATATTTTTACCTGTCTTCATAGCGGCGTCATTTGTTCCATGCCGAGCGGTATATTAATATTTTCCGGCGCGGGATTTGTAAATAAAGTATATTCTGGAATCCAATTAAGATCAATTGTGCCTACGGGTCCGTTGCGCTGCTTGGCTATAATTAAATTGGCTTTATTTTTTAAAGATTCGTCGTCGCGTTTATAATATCCTTCGCGGTGTATAAGCGCGACTAAATCCGCGTCTTGCTCGATAGATCCGGATTCGCGCAAATCGGAAAGCTGAGGGCGGTTGTCGCCGCGGCTTTTGTCTTCGGTTCTTCGGTTTAATTGAGAAAGAGCGACTACGGGAACCTTCAAATCGCGGGCAAGCTCTTTTAGCATTCTTGAAATTTCCGATACTTCCTGCTGCCTGCTTTCAATTTTTTTAGACGCGCCGCGCAGCAACTGCATATAATCGATCATAATCATGCCGAGTTCTTTGCCTTGTTTTTTTAAATCGCTTGCCAAACGGCGCGAACGCGAGCGCACGTCCATTACGCTTAGAGACGGGCTGTCGTCAATATAAAACGGAGCTTCGCCGAGTTTGTGAATTTCTTTTGCCAAATCGCGCCAGCGGTCTTTTTTGAACATGCCGGTATTTACCAAATGAAGTTCGGCCTGAGCGGCGGAACAGACCATACGCTGATAAATGGAATGGCGCGCCATTTCAAGCGAAAATAAAGCTACCGGAATTTTGCTGCGCACGACGGCGTGATAAGCTATGTTCAAGGCCATAGCCGTTTTGCCCTGCGACGGGCGCGCCGCGAGAATAATCAAGTCTTCTTTGCGAAAACCGCCCGTTTTTAAATCGAATTCCGTAAATCCGGTGGGAACGCCTTTAATCGGGTTTTTGTCAATTATCAATTTTTCTATTATTTGCATAACTTCGCCCGATAATTCTTTGGAAGATTTAAAACCTTTGATTTCCTGCTTCTGGCTTAAAGAGAAAAGCTGCGCCTGCGCGCGGTCGATGAGCTCGGCGGGTTCGTCGGCTTGAGTATAACAGGCTTCAACCGTGGAAGTCGAAATTTTTATAAGTTCCCTTACAAGCGCGGTATCGTAAACTATTTGCGCGTAATGTTCCAGGTGCGCGGCTGTGGAAACTTTTGACATAAGCTCGCCCAAATAACGTTCGCCGCCTATTTCGACAAGCGAACCGTTCTTTTTAAGTTCTTCCGTTGCGGTAATCAAATCCACAGCCTGATTTTTTGCGTTTAAATCAAACATTGCCGTAAATATTTTTTGATGTGCTATTTTATAAAAATGTTCGGCGCGCAAAATATCAAAGGCGCGTTCCAAAGCGTCTTTTTCCATGAGCATCGAACCCAAAACCGCCATCTCGGCGTCTAGGGCCTGCGGGGGCAATTTCTCCTGTAAAGCCATAAAAACTCCTCAATTTGTCGTATAAATTAGATTATAGCAAACTATCGTTTGATGGGGCTTAATAAATCAGCGCGTATAAATATCAAACAAATTCTTTATAATATTTGCGGAATAAATATTTAAAATATTTTTGGCAAAACCGTCAAAATCTATTATTGATTTATTATCCGCCGAATCGGATATAACGCGTATAACCGTAAAAGGCATATTATGTTCGTAGCAGACTTGCGCCACCGAAGCGCCTTCCATTTCCACGCATAAAACTGACGGAAGTTTGGAGGAAAGAGCGCGCTTTTGTTCGTCTTTGCAGACGAAAATATCCCCGCTTGCTATATCGCCGATAAAAAGAGAGGGGAATTTTATATTCAGCTTTTTGAAATTATCGGCGGCAAATATTGATTTGTCTTCGAGCATTTTGTTTATCGCGGATGCGGCGGTTTTAATTTGCTTAGCGTCGGCTTCCAAGAATATCCCGCCGAGCATTGGAATATTGCCTTCCCGCGGCAGCAGCATCGCCTCGTCGATATCGTGTTGTATAAAACGTCTGCCGATAACGACGTCTCCTATTTTTACGGACGGATTTAAAGCGCCGGCGCATCCCGTAAAAATAATTTCGCTTACGTTAAATCTATGTATTAAAGTCGCGGCCGCTGCCGCCGCGGAAACTTTGCCGATGCGCGACATTACTACTGCGGCTTCTATTTTGTTAATTGCGCCGAGATAGTAATTGCGAATGCCGATTTGAAGTTTTTTGCGGTTTTCAAGCAGGGCTATTATGTCTTTTGTTTCTTCCGGCATTGCTCCTATTATGCCGATTTTCCTGTTTATATTTTGCATAGTCATATCAATTCTATATTGCCTTTAATAAACTTGCCGGCAAATTCCTTTGCTTTTTGCAAAGAATGGCTTTTATAATTTCCGCATTCTTTTTCTTCGGCTCCGGGAATATCTTCGGCGGATAAAACCTTATTCAAACAGTCGATAAAGAATTCTTTAAACTCCCGCAAATCTATATCGTCAAACAATGTCAGATAAAACCCCGTTTGGCAGCCCATGGGGGATAAGTCTATTATTTTATATTTTCCGCCTTCACGTAAAAAAGTAGCAAGCAAATGTTCCAAAGTATGCATTGCGGGCATATCCATAAACTCTTTATTGGGCTGCGTGAAGCGCAAATCCAATTTTGTTATTATATCTCCTTTTGGGGAGATGATTTTATCCGAAAGCCTTATAAAAGGCGCGGCTACTTTCGTGTGGTCGAGGTTAAAACTTTTTACTATATGTTTATTCATAATTATATCCTGTATTTAAAAATTTTTACATTTGGTTTTTTGCCAAACAGAGCGAGCAGCAGCATCGGAATAGCAAGCAGAATAAAAACGAGAAGAAATATAAAAAGCATTATGGCTCCCAAAATAAAAGTAAAAACGGCGCGCGCAAAACCCGCTAAAGAATCGCTTTTATTTGGAGCTGCATAAGTTTGCCGCTCAAAAGTCTCTCCGATTTGCGGCGTAATAACTTCCGGTTCTATAATTTCAATTTTTTGCAGCTCTGTTGACTTCATATAAATATTTTATAAAATATATAATAGAAATAGGAAATAACAAAAAAGCAGGAGAATAGTTGTCGAATGTAAGTTAAAAAAGCTTATAAAATTTTGGCTTTATTTTTGGAATCTCCGAAAGGAGACGCGCTTTTGAGAAATCAAAAGACGATGGCATTCCAGAAACAGCTCGTTATCAGGCGCAAGGTATTGGACTTAATTACTCCAATGCTTTGTGCCGAATGTTTCCCGTCGCAAGACGGGAAACTACGGCTGTTATATTCTGGGTTCGTGCCATCGGCTCAGATATAACGGCCGTTTTTATTTGCTTAAAAATTAAATAAAGATAACGAGGTGTTTTATGATAAAGAGGAAACAAAACAAAAAAGGCTTTACACTGATAGAACTTCTTGTAGTGGTAATAATCATCGGCATTCTTGCCGCCATAGCTTGGCCGCAATATCAACTTGCCGTGCTTAAAAGTCAGGCTTCCGCCGCATTGCCGATGCTTAGAGCCATTGCGGAAGCTGAAAATATGTATTATTTGACTACGGATAAATATACATATAAATTTGAAGAATTAGATATAACCGTATTGAAGGACTGTGCCGGAAATACTTGTCAACACGGTAAGAACCAATTCTTTTTAGGCGGAGCCGGCGACGCCGTAGCTCATATCAACGGCGAACAGGCCTCTCATCCCAATAATTTAAGCTTAGCAGTCGCGTTTGATCCGAGCAGTATTATGATAAAAACATACAATATGAAAAAAGGAATTTTATACTGCTATGACAAAGGAAAGGAAAAATTTAAAAAGGTATGTCTCTCGCTTGGCGGACATGATTCTTTTGATTACTTAAACGGACAAGCATGGATACTGTAAGAATTTAGATTATTATAATCAAAACAATGACTAAATGCCGCTCTGATGACGAACATATTAATTTGCAAAATTTGCATCATAAAATAGATTATATATTATGTATGATAAAATAATCATTAAATAAGGAGAAAAATATGCCGAAAAGTTCAGATGTGAAATGGCCAACGGCAATACATATCGTTAGAAAGTTTTTTGGCTTTTAAAAAATCTTTTACGTCTTTTCTAAGAAACCCTGCAGTCACAAAGCTAATATGTCGTTTTCTCTCTTTTGTAAAGAGAGAGGGATACTTAGGGACGAAAGTCCATAAGTCGGAAGAGAGATTTAAGAGCAGTTCTAACAACAATATTAAATCCCTCGCCGCTAAAGCGGAGCTCCCTTTCCTAAAGGGAAAAAACTTCGACTTTACTTTATAGGATGGAGCTTAAGCAATAGAGCGGTTATAGCTGGCATATATGATAAAGACGGCGGCGCTGCTGATCCGCGAAAGCGCAGAATCGGCGGCTCCGAAGACGGTGCGGCTGCCGGCCCAAACCTCGGCCACGACTCTGGTCGCGC
>JAIRMX010000030.1 GCA_031258375.1 Elusimicrobiota bacterium
CTTCGCTTTTCTACGTTATAGGGAACTTTTGTATTCGTACTTGGAATGGTAACCAGAGTTTCGCTGCCTTTGAAAAAAGACTCTCTTTCGGATATGTCTTCTAAATTAAAGGCCTTTGATTCTAATCTCGGCACAACTCCGGATTTATCGTATTTGCCAAGCGTTGAGTTCAGTTCTTTTATTACATAAGGCATAAAATATTTATGCGCCGCCGCAAGGCCGCCGCCGATTACTACCATTCCGTCGATGACAGTAATTACATTGGCAATTAAATCGCCCAAAATCTCGCCAAGCTCAGCAAAAGATTTTTTGGCCGCCTCTTGGTATCCGGAATGGACGCCTTCTGCGATTTCAAAAATATCTTTTGGCGTTAAAGCGTCTTTAAATCCGCTTAGTTGTTTATATTTATTAATAACCGCTCTTATGCTTATGCCTTCCTCGGCAAAGCAATCGTTGTATTTTTTGTTACGCAAAACCCAAACTTCCGCTGCCGCGCCGTTATCACCCAAAAAAAGTTGCCCGTTGCGCACAACCCCGCCGCCGCAGCCGGTTCCTAATGTTATACCCAAAAGATTGCGGTAAGTCTTGTTTATTTTGCGTTGAGTAAGTTCCGCGTTAAGCTCCGGCAGAACGCCGGCCATAGCCTCGCCGTAGGCAAACAAATCCCCGTCGTTATTAATGAATACGGGCACTTTAAAAATTTCTGACAAATACGGGCCGAGCGCAACGCCGCCTTTTCCGTTAAAAGCAGGAAAATTCGGCAGATCGCCTATTACGCCGTTTTTATAATCAGAAGGACCAGGAAAAGCAAAACTTATCGCCACAGGCGTATGTTTAATTTGGCTTATAACCTGCTTAAATCCTTCCACAATATTTGCAAGACATTTTTCCAGATTATCCGCGTTGGAAGGCAGTGTAACGCCATCAAGAATTTCCTTGCCGGCGCGTATCGCGTTAAAAGCTAAATTGGTGCCGCCAGCATCCAATGTTAAAACTGTCCTTATGTCATTTTGGTACGAGTTTTTCATACAATTCTCCTCTTCAGTTTTAAAAACAACTTGCATCTTCTTTTATATTAACAGATTAATTTTTATATTTCAAATAAATACCGCTTAGGGGATATAAATTTCAAGTAGTTTGCCCTGCCCCGATAAAGTTATTTTATTCTTTACGATGTGCGGGATTAAAACTGTTTTGCCCGCTGTTAATTCAGCCTGCGGCTCATAATCTAAGTTAACAAATATTTTGCCGGCAATGCCTGTCAAAATAATAAAGGAGTCTATGTGTGTATAATCGGTTTTTATATTTTGCTTTATATCCAGAGTATTGATGATAAAATAAGGCGATTGCACAACTAGCCTGGTACCGTTTCCTAAATCTTTGAGGTTAAGCGGAGCGCCGTCGTCGCCATCAAAATTCAGAGCTTGTTTTGCTTTTTCCGTATGCAGTTCGCGCAATTTGTCGTCTGAGCCTTTGCGGTTATAATCGAAAATTCTATAAGTCGTGTCTGACGTTTGCTGTACCTCCACAACAAGTATGCCTCTGCCTATTGCGTGAACTCTGCCGGCGGGGATATAAAAAGCGTCGCCGGCTTTAACTTTGTAAACGGCCAAAATATCTAAAATATCATTATTTGCAACGCTTTTTAAATATTTTTCTCTATTTACGTTTCTTTTGAAACCGGAAATTAAAGAGCTGCCTTTATCGGCTTGAAGCACATACCACATTTCCGTTTTGCCAAAAGCGTTTGTCCCTTCAACCTTTTTTGCAGCATTGTCGTCCGGGTGAACTTGTACGGATAAATTATCGGAAGCATCAATCAATTTTACAAGCAACGGAAAAAAAATCCCATATTTTTTATACAATCTTTTGCCCATAATTTCCATGGGATATTTTTTTACAAGCGCGTCAAAAAATTCTCCGGCAAATGCGCCGTTTGCAATTTGCGAAGCGTTGCCTGCTACGGCGGAAACTTCCCAGCTTTCGCCAGTTGCTTGTGGGGCGTCGGTTTTTCCAAAATTATTTTTAAGTTTGTTTCCGCCCCAAATTTTCGTTTTATAAATAGGTTTAAAAGTTAAAATATCGTTCATACAATCTCCTAAAGCATTCATTTTCTACACGGCAGAATTTGCCTGAAAAAATACGGCCGATGCTGCTGTCGTTAAGCAATGTTCAGTTCTCTTTTCAACTATTTATACTACATAATCTTAATTATATATAATTTGCCTGCCGTAGCGGTTGTCGCCCATTTGATTGCTCTTAATCTTTTATGAAAAAGAAAAAAAATATATATATGTTATATTAAAAAAAGTTTGTTATAATAAAAGTATAGTTGTAAAAAATCTGTATCTAAAGAGACTAAAAGTATGGAACAAAAAGACCATAAGAAACCGATAGTCGTAGGAATAGGCGAACTGCTTTGGGATGTTTTCCCGACGGGTAAACGCGCGGGCGGCGCGCCTGTAAATTTTGTTTTTCACGCAACTCAGCTCGGCGCGCAAGGCTACGCCGTAAGCGCGGTGGGCAACGATATTTTAGGTACGGAGATTTTGCAGGAGCTTACGAATAATAATATTGCCTATTTTATCGAAATCCTCGATTACCCCACCGGAAGCGTAAAAGTGGAGCTTAACAACGGAAATCCGACTTATACTATAATTGAGGACGTCGCATGGGATCATATTCCGCTTGCTCAAAAAGCTATAGACATAGTTAAAAAAGCCGATGCGATTTGCTTCGGCACTCTTGCTCTAAGGCACCCCGACTCCAAGAATACTATTGAAACTTTAATATCTTACGCGCCTGAGAACTCTTTGCGCGTTTTTGATATTAATTTGCGTCAGCATTATTATTCTAAAGAGCTTATTGAGGAATTGCTCAAAAAAGCGAATGTTTTTAAAATCAACGACGATGAGATTAAAACCGTAAAAGGAATGTTCAGTTTGCAGGGCGGCGACAGCGAAGTCTGCAAATGGTTCCTGAATAAATATAATTTGCGCTACGTAATTTTAACCGCCGGGGAAAAATATAGCGTCATTTATTCCTCAACGGAGGAATCGCGCATTGAAACGCCTCGCGTCGAAGTAGCCGACACCGTCGGCGCGGGAGATTCTTTTTCCGGTGCGTTTGTTTACGCGATTTTAACGGGCAAAACTTTGCATCAAGCGCACGAAATAGCGGTTAAAACGGCCGCTTTCGTTTGCACGAAATCCGGTGCGTGGCCGGCTTATGCGGCGCAACCGTGTTGTTCAAAATAAACAAAAGGGAGAATGTATGACACAAGAAAATAAAGACACTTCGCTTATTGCGAAATTAATACCCGTGATGCTGGCATTTTTTGCCATGAGTTTCGTCGATTCCGTCGGCATAGCGACGAACTACGTTAAATCCGATTTCGGTCTGTCGGATACCGTGGCCAACTTATGCCCGTCGATGGTGTTCTTTTGGTTTTTAGTATGCTCCGTGCCTACCGGAATGCTGATGAATAAAATAGGCAGACGCAAAACCGTGCTTATCAGTTTGGCGGTGACTATTGCCGCTTTGGTTTTGCCTTTTATAAGCTATTCGTTTGCCGGAATGATGATTGCCTTTGCGTTTCTTGGCATAGGCAACGCGCTGATGCAGGTTTCTTTAAACCCGCTGGTTTCAAATATAGTCAGCGGAAATAAGCTTGCTAGCTTTATGACTTTCGGACAGTTTGTGAAAGCGATAGGCTCGTTTGTCGCCCCGCTTTTGGCGGCTTGGGGCGCGGCAAAGTTTGGCGATTGGAAGCTGATGTTTCCGATATTTGCGGTCGAAGCTTTGATTGCTTTTGTTTTTCTTGCAAAAGAGCAAATTAAGGAAGAAGAGATTACGGGCAAACCCTCTACGTTTAAGGAATGCATCGCTCTTCTTGGCGACAGCACGGTTTTGCTTTGCTTTATAGGCATTATGTGCCATGTCGGCATTGACGTAGGGACTAACGTCGCCGCGCCGAAAATTCTTATGGACAGGCTCGGCTGGGATCTTTCCGCCGCAGGATACGCCACAAGCCTTTATTTCATTTTCCGCACTATAGGTTGCTTTTCGGGTTCGTTTTTATTGGCGAAGTTTTCCGCAAAAATGGTTTTTGGCGTAAGCGTATTTTTTATGCTTGCGGCTATTTTAGGCCTATTTGTATCCGATACGCAATGGCCGATTTATGTTTGTATCGCGTTAATCGGTTTAGGGAACTCGAATATATTTCCGATTATCTTCTCCCAGGCGATTTTGCATTTGCCGGAGAAGAAGAATGAAGTTTCCGGCTTAATGATTATGGGGCTTGTCGGCGGGACGGTGTTTCCGCTTTTGATGGGAATTATGTCCGACGCTTTGGGTTCGCAGATCGGCTCGGTAATCATAATCGGCTTGGGCGTGCTTTATTTGCTTATCATCATCGGTAAAATTAAAAAAATCGCTTAAGGTTTTATAAAATAATCTCCTTGCAATACAAAATTGCAAGGAGATTAAAGAAAATGCCGACATACGGCATCACAAATAAAGTTATTGGGAGAATTTATGACAAAACGTCAAATTCAAATAGAATATGATATAAAAGACACCATATCGAATTTTAAACCGACGCCGTATTCTAAAGTGAAAAAAAATTAGACGCGGTATCCCGCAAAACGAGGAAAGCACTCGGCGTTTCCCTGCGCGCAAACAAAGCATAATATATGAATAAACTGAAAGAATTATTTCTATTTGCAGGCCCGAACGGTTCCGGCAAATCAACACAGCTCGGACAGGCCCGTATTGATTTTTGAAAATATAAACGGTACAAAGATGTTAAATCCAAATTATATGCGCGCGCAGTGGATATTAAAATTTTTGTCTTGTAATTTTTAAGTCAGATTCCGGGAGGTTATTTTATGCCGTTGAGACAATTAAAGAAGTTTATTTTATTCTTTGTTTTGCTGTTGCCGACAGGGTTGCCGGCAAAACAAATTGCGATTTATCATACAAGCGATATTCACGGATATTACTTTGCTCGGGAAAACGCGCAAGGCGGACGATACGGCGGCTTTGCCGCTTTGGAATCTTTGCTGAAAAAAGAAACTTTGCCTTTTATTTTGCTTGACAGCGGAGATTTTTCCAGCGGCAATAAAGAAGCCAATGATTCCGACGGCAAATACTCCATAGATCTTATGAATGCGGCCGGCAATACTCCTAAAAACTTTAGAAAACGCGGATATGCGGCTTTGACGATAGGCAATCACGACTCGGATTTTGGGGATGAAAAACTCAGTAAAATGCTGAAGTTTTTTGACGGCGATGTTCTTTCAATAAATATAGAAGGGCTCAAAGTAAAACCTTATAAAATATACAAGGTCGGCGGGATTAACGTTGCCGTTATCGGCTTTTCTTTGGACGGACCCGGGATGACGGGAATGCGCGTTGTAAAAACGGACGAAAATAAATTGAAAACCGTTATGAAAAATGTTTTGAAACATAAACCGCAAGTCGTTATTTTACTAGCGCATGATTCTATAGGCGATTCAAGAAAGCCGTCAAATGTGCTTGATACCATTGCCGCAGTGCCGTTGGCAAAAAATAATATTGATTTATTTTTGGGCGGGCACGCGCATATTGAAAACATCAGCCGTATTCTTGGTCCCGAAGGCCCGCTATTTGTCGAAGACGGCTCGATGCTCGAAGGCGTCGGCAGAATAATTATTGATGTCGACGATATAACCGGCAAGACAAACGGTATTCAAGCGCAGTATATAAAATTAGATGTTTCCAAAGTAGGGGAAGACGCAGGCACAAAAGCGTTTTTAGATGAAATAGAGGATAAAACTCTGACGGAAGTTTTTGGAAATGTCCCCGAAAGAATAACTAAGTATCCTTCCGGTAAAGACGGTTCGGCCGAAATGTCAAAACTTATGGCCGACGAGTTTTATCGTTATCTTTCCGAAAAAGAAAAGCTTGATTTGGCGGCGTTTTCAATCCCCAGCGTGAGGCGCGATATTGAAGTTGGCGATTTGACCGGCCGCGATATTTCGGAGTTATTTCCCTACAAAGAATATCCCGCTTCTTTTGATATTAACGGCGGACATTTAAAAAAAGTAATAAAAGAAAGTATAAAGCGCGACAAACGTTACGGCGATTATTCTTTGTTTTCTTACAGCAAAAACGTAAAGATTTTATATAAATTTAATGAAGGAAAGGACGATACCGTTGAATTGCTGTCGGCAACTATTAACGGCGTTGAAATTGATGATAAGAAAATTTATCGCATGGCCGCTTTGTCGCATATACCTGAAGGTTTCTTTGAGGGCGCGCCTTTTGTCGGGCTTAAAAATAAGAATAAAAAAATTTACGAAGATATAACCCCCGCCGCGCTTTTATTTAACATAGTAAAGGCTTCAAATTATCGACTAGTTGTGCCAAATGATTTAAGAATCGTTATTGAAGAATGATTCAATCTTCGTTTACAATGCGCTGTAACGGCTTTTTTGCGGCGACAGCAGCGCTGTTTGCGCTATTGCAGCCTAAATCTAAATAATCGGCTTAATAAACCGTTTTTACAAAGACAAAATTTATGTATTATATATTTATCGCAATAGCCATTACCGTAACTGCCGTTGCGATAATATAATAATAGGCGGAAATAATTATGTTTAAATTTTATTATAGGAAAATAGAGTTAGAAACCTTATCTCAAATTCGTGTCAAAAAAATATCGATATAACCGCGTGTTGTAAATACACAAAAAACGGATTATTCCAAATTTTACGGGAGCTATTTAACGACTTATATAGAGAGGGACGTTCGGCAACTTATTAATATAAAAGATTTAAGTTTGTTTCAAAAGTTTTTGGAATTAGTGGCGGCAAGAGCCGCAAGCCTTCTCAATATAACAGAACTTGCAAAAGAATGCGCGATAACCGAGGGTAACGGCCGATAAAGGAGGTTGTGTACCATGTGAAGGGTATGTATACTCAGAACCTGAAGAATGTACACAATATAGAACGGGAAGAGACTTATTAGTAGAGCAGGAAGTATTCAACAGCGGTATAATATATAAAGGGAGTACGTATAAAGAAAAATTGGATGCCTTAGAACAGATTATATCCGGTGAGTCCGATCCGCATTCTTTAGCGAAAAGTGAATATAAAAGTATAGAATATACATTTGATAAGGAAATTAATATTATTTTAGGGT
>JAIRMX010000077.1 GCA_031258375.1 Elusimicrobiota bacterium
TCCCGTATCCAATAGCCCACGGTTTTTTTACTGCGGTTTACGCCCGTATATTCGCCGTAAAATTTTACGTTTTCCTTAATTAGACGCGCGAATATTTCAATTCTTTTTTCGGCGGCAAGTTTTTGCGTTTTGCCGTCGTTTAAAACTGAGGTTATATCTCTGAAAATGAAAGGATTGCCTATGGCTCCGCGTCCTATCATAACACCGGCGCAGCCGGCTTCAAACATTTCTTTTGCGCTTGCGGCATTTAGTATTCCGCCGTTGCCTATTATCGGAATATTTACCGCTTTGCAACAGGCTTCCAAAGCTTTTATATTTACAGGCCCGCAGTGAGCGTCAACGGCGGCGCGCGCGTGAATTATAACCGCCGCAGCTCCGTTATCCTGAGCTATTTTTGCAAGCGTCGGGCCTAAAATTTCGGCTCTATTAAGAGCAATTCTTGTTTTAAGCGTAATAGGAATTTTTACGCTTTTTACAGCGGCGGATATAATTTCAGCCAATTTTTTTGGATCTTTCATAAGTACGCAGCCGGCGCCGGATTTATTAATTTTTTTCGCCGGACATCCGGCGTTTATATCTATAATGTCCGCTCCGTTATCCTGAGCCGATTTGCAGGCTAGAGCTATATTCTGCGCGTCGCTGCCGAAAATCTGCATTGAAAGCGGATGTTCGCGCTTGCTCACGCGCAGCATATTCATACTTTTTGAACTTCTAAATTTTAAAGCATTGGCGGAAACCATTTCCGCGCAGACAAGCCCCGCCCCGCCGCGCAAACACATAATGCGAAAAGGCGCGTCGCTGATGCCCGCCATCGGGGCCAGCGCAAGGTTTGAAGGGCAGGTAAAAGAACCTATCTTAAGCGGGCGTATCAAATTTGACATTAGCTTACGGGCTTCCATTGGTCTGTGTTGGGATGAGAAAATACTTTTTGCCTGTAAAGACACCATTTTATAATATCCCTAAGAGTTCTGTCGGTATTTTTAAATTCAAAAACGTTCAAAAATTCATTGTGGCCAAAACTTCCGTCCACAATATGGTCCGAGGTAGAAATAGAATATAAAGTATTATTTTGCAACGGCGTCCCGTTGGCTAGAGTTATTTTTCTTATCCGCTCTCCCAAAGGTTTCGACATATCGTAGCTTACGTTAATTCCCGACGTTTGAGGCCAGCTGTTTTTGAAATCAAGCGTGCGATCCAGAGCGTTTTTGAGTTCGTCTCCGCGCATTTTCACCAGCATGACGCGATCGTTGAACGGTATGGAATTAAGCAAATCTATTTCCGTCAGGTTTCCTTGCGGGAAGTCCGCCAGAAAAATATCGGGGTCCACTATTCCTATATCGTTGGACGCCCAACGTCTGATACAATCCGCGGCATATGTTCCCAAGGGGGATTGTCTGTCGGAAAAACTTTCAAGTTTGAAAGGCAGCGTTGTAATTTTATTTCCGGTGATTTTTTTAACTTTATTTCTTAAATCCGCAATATCGGCGTCTATCGCGCTGTTTCTGCCGAAAGTTTCTTCGTCCAAAACGATATTTTCGTATCTGTAATTTGAAATGGATTTTTCGTCATTGAGCAAAAGTTCAAGTTTGCCAGCTTCAAACAACATAGGTCCATTGCGGCTGATAAAGGTATTTGCAATCTGCTCGTATCCGCCCTGCGCAGCATTGCTGTTGCCGCCGAGGATAATATTAATTTCCGGTATTTCTTCCGCGATTGTTTTCTCGTCCATTTTTTTTTGTTCCAGTTCAAACCCGAGACTGCTGAGCAGTATTATTAAATCCGCGCCTCTTTGCCGCGCTTGGGCGGACGCGGCTTTTAACGCTTCTATTTCATTTGAAGCCTTTATCTGCGTATTGCGCTGAATTTTGGGGAAATCGGTTTCTGACAAAACGCCGAGCACAGCTATTTTTATTCCTTCGCTTTCCAAAATAATATATTTTTTGATATGTTTCGGCTCCGAGCCGTCGGCGTTTTGCAAATTTGATACGACGAAAGGAAATTCCGCCTTAGCCAGAACATTTTCTATAGCTTCCCAGCCCAGCCCGAAATCGGCCGCGCTCAAAGTAGCCGCGGTGTATTTTATTTTATTCATCATATTAATCGCGTTTTCAAGGTTCCCTATCTGGCCTTCCTGCGTTTGGGAAAACAAATCGCCGCTGTCAAAAAGCAAAAAGGGATCGTTTTGCTTTTCAAGCATTTCTTTTAAAACGGACAGGCCGCCGGTGTATTTATTGTCGTTATTGCCGTATGCCCGCGCCCAATAAAAACCTTGGATATCATTGGTATGAAATATATTTATCACATGGGTTTTCTTGCCGCGGCAGGCAATTATAAAGGCTGCGGATATAATTATTAATATTAACAATTTTTTCATTTTTCTTTTATTATTCTGCCGGTTTTTGCGCCGTAGATTCCTTGAGGGTTGGATTTAATATAATTTTCAAATAACTGACTAGCGCTGACATCGCCAAAATATTTTTTATTTAAAACGTTCTTGAACATATAGCCTTTCGAGTTGCCCGCCGCTATATAATCGTTCAATGCCAGAGAGTATAATTTTTTATTTTCTATAGGTTTGCCGTTTACGAGGATTTGTATTATTTCCGGCCGGTTATTTTTATATCTGTATTTTACCGATAAACCGCTGAATTGAAAAGAGCATCCGTTTTGTTTAAGAGATTTGAGCAGAAATTTTTTTATAAAGCCGCCGTCTACTTCCGCCACAATAATTTTATTTGAAAAGGGTGAAATTCCAAAAACGGTTCTCTTTGTAATCGGTCCTTTGGGCATATCCGCGCGCAAACCCCCGGTATTGTGAAGCGCGATATCGGCGCCGGTCCCTTTTTTGATGGCGTCTGCAAATAAATTGCCCAGGGGGGAATCCACGCTGCCGTCTTGGAAATAACGGTCTTTTTCAATTCTTTCTTTAGCATAACTAAGAACGTAATCCGCGTCTTTGCGATAATTTGAGTCCGCAAAAATTTTAATCTCCGAGTTTTCCTTAATTTTTAAATTATTGAGAACGATAAATTCAGAATTTATATTTTCCAGAAGGCCGGTTTTGTCGCTGAAATTTAAAATAATTTTGCTCGCTCCTTTAAGTTCGCCTCCGCTTTCCACAAACACCGTACCGTCAATTTTTTCATTTTGAATGATTTTATGAAAATGCCCGCCGAGCACAAGGTCGATTGCGCCGGAATTTGCCGCGTCGTTTAAAAAGTTTTTTATTTTTTTTGGCAGGCCGTCCGTAAAAGATTCGTGAATTAATAAAATAGTAGCGTCCGGTTTTGTTTCTTTTATATCGGCAAGAGCTTTTTTTAATGCTTTAGCAAGGCCGATAGTCTTAATGCGTTTTGAGGCGGGCAGAGGATTTTTAGCTATGCCTATCACCGCTATTTTTTTATCTTTAACTTTATAAACCGCAAACGGTTTAATTTTTTCGGGGTATGTTCCCGTTCGTTCGTCAAAAATATTTGCGGCAAGAACGTCAAATTTTGCGGCGGCAATATTATCCAGCATTGCTTTTTCGCCGAAATCGCCTTCGTGATTTCCTATGGCCGCGCCGTTATATCCCGCCATATTCATAAATTGCACTGAAAGCAGGCCTTTGCTTTCTGCCGCTTCAAACGTTCCGGAAGAATAATCGCCGCTGTCAAGCAAAAGGCGGGGGTTTTTATCTTCGGCTATCAGAGAAGAGAGAGCCGCAAAACCGCCGATTTCTTTACCGTCAATCAGGTGCGGATAATAATAACCGTGCGTATCGCTGGTGTGATATATATTGATTGAGGAACAAAAAACATTTACGGCCGAAACTAAAAAAACTAGAAATATGCGGATTATTTTAATCATACCTAATTACGGATAATTTGCTTATTATGCCGCGCTCGATTGATATTATTCGATTTTAAACTTAACGGGATTGTTCGCGTCTGCCTGCCATCTGGAAGAAGAAGCCGCTTTGGATAATGCCGATATGCGGCTAGTGTCATTTGACGTAATTATAAAAAATCTATCCCCCGGCGCAATGCTGCCGTTGTTATCGACAAAAGTAAAGCTGAGTTTCCACTCGTTGTTGCAAGTCATATTAAGTGCGTTAGGACTGCTTGCCGTATCAAGTTGAATTACGCATCTTTGTCCGCTAGAATCGGGGTTCTTTTCTGTAATAGTTTGTCCATCGTATGTCCATGCTTCGCTCGGAAGCGTGACATGAAGACTTCTTAATTTATCAGGAAATCCCTGTCTCAGCGGGTAAACCTGTATTAAAGCGTCGTGAATACTTTTTATAATGGCCATTTTACTCGTGATTCTTGTTTTTTCAATACTGCTTCGATAATTGGGTATGGCTATGCCGGCGAGTATTGCGAGAATAAGCACAACCACCATAAGTTCCAACAAATTATAACCTTTATTATTTTTCAGCATTTTAATCTCCTTTTATTTTTTAATTTTGACATAATACATCTTTTTGACGTCGTCAAATATTCTTTTAAACGCCTGCACAACTTCGGGGTCAAAATCAGAACCGCTGTGATCTACAATATATTCATAAGCTTTTTGCTCACTCCACGGCCTTTTATAAACTCTATGCATACATAAAGCGTCAAAAACGTCGGCAACTGACAGAATTCGCGCTTCTATCGGTATGTGAACGCCGCTGAGAGCGAAGGGATATCCGCTGCCGTCGTATTTTTCGTGATGATAAAGGCTCATTTTATACGCAATTTTCAATATTTTAGATTTTGCGCTTTCAAGTATTTTGCCTCCGTAAATGGCATGCATTTTCATCCTGTTGTATTCGTCTTCTGTAAGTTTGCCCGGCTTTAAAAGAATACTGTCCGATATGGCTACTTTGCCGATATCATGAAGCATAGAAGCATTTTTTATTATATCCGCGTCGCCGTCGTTGAAATTTAAATCCTTTGCCAATTTATGACAAATTTCGCTGATATGCTGCAAATGGGCTTTGGTGTCGTATTGGTCTCTGTATTCGGCCGTAATAGCCAGCCTGTAAATCGTTTCGAGGTTTGCAAGTTGAACTTCGTTATACAAGGCGGCTATTTCAATATTGGTGCCTGCGAGACTTGCCAAAAGTTTTAGAAGGCCTTCGTCGTTGCCGTCGAAGGCTTTATTATTTTTTTTATTGCTCAACTGGAAAACGCCTATTATATTTCCTTCTTTATTAATTAAGGGAATAGCTAAAACCGAATTTGTTTTGAAGCCTGTTATGCGATCTAAAGCTCTTGAAAAAGTGGTATTTTCATTCGCATTTTGTATGTTAACGGTATTGCCGGTTCTGCCGACAAACGCCGCGATGCTATCCCCGTTTAACGGTAAATGTATTTCCGTGTGCTTAAGGCCTTTTCCGCGCGCTATTTTTGACCAAAATTCTTTGTTTTTATCGTCCTTTATAAAAATGAAACAGCGTTTTACGCCTATTATTTTGCTTATCTGCGTCGCAATGACCGAAAGCAGCTTGTCAAAGTCCGTTTCGCCAGTAAGCTGCCTGCCAAAGTCCGCAAGCAACATAAGTTGTTTTTTAGCCGTTGTGGAAGAAAATTCTTTAATTTCCATAAAAATATTCAAAAAGTTCCGCAATATGCAATACTTTCGTATAAGGATAGTAAACTTTTAACAGTTCATCAAAAAACGCTTTGTCGGCGTAAGATAAAACTACAAAAACATCAGCTCTCCGCGAAGCTAAAGCTGCGGCTAAATTCTGCTTAATAGCCTGCGCGCCCTTAATTTTACAGTACGGCAGCAGTCCTGCTCCGTGTGCTTCTAATTCTAACTTTACCAAAAATTTATTCTTTCCGCAAATAAAAGATTGTCTTATTTTATCGATAATCTCGTCATTACAGAAAAAAATATTATTATTTTGCAGCAATATTTTTTTATTTCCGAATTCTTTATTTTTTACTTTCAGCGGTTTTATGAATTCCGATACAAAATGCGCGTTTGCGGCGATATCCTTATATTTTTCGCCGAGCGCGGCGGAATGTTTTAGCAGGCGGAAGTCTTCTATCGAATCCGTTATTATCGGGATTTTGTCGTCGCCGGCGCGGCGTCTTTCGTATTCGGCTTGTATGTTGTCAAAAACTTTCGTCAAATTATTAAAACCGCCCGTCAAAGCCGTCCGCGCGAGCAGAAGTCCGCTTTCCATAACGGATACGCCGGCGTATTTTTGTTTTATGATATTTATATTTTTTTTCATGCTGTCCAAGCCGAAAACGGAAGGCAGATAAAAAGCCTGAGGATGTTTGTCGTCGGGTATTTTCCTAAAAATATTTTTTAATAAAAAAAATACGGAAGGGAAATTTATAAAAAATTTCAAAAAAAATATTTCCGGCGCCGAAATATCGCCGCCCGTATTAAGAAAGAATTTAAGCGCGCCCATATGCGCGTAAGTCGGCGCGAAA
>JAIRMX010000095.1 GCA_031258375.1 Elusimicrobiota bacterium
ATACGATACAGCGAGTAAAATCGAGAAAGTCAATAATCTATTTTTTACAAATAATATGAAGGCAAAAGGAAGTATTAAATGAACGCAAAAATGAAAATGACGCTTGCAAATAAAATTACGCTTGCCCGCGCGGGACTTGCGATTATAATGTTTCTTCTGATGATCAGCGCAAACGGTTTTGCTTTAATTGTTTCCTCTTTGCTTTTTGCCGTTGCCGCCATAACGGATTGGGTTGACGGGCATATAGCCCGCAGTACAAACACATATACTCCTTTTGGCGCGATTGTCGACCCTTTTGTCGATAAAATTCTAGTCGGCGCGGCTTTTTTTGCGTTCACCGGAATTACGGATTTAAACGTGCCCGTTTGGGCCGTGTTTTTCGTAATAATGCGCGAGCTTGCGGTTTCGACTCTGCGCATTTTGGCCGCGCTCAACAATCATGTTTTGGCGGCGGAAAGATGGGGCAAATTCAAAACTACCGTTCAGCTTTCCGCAATAGGCGTGATATTTTTTATAATTGACGTGCAGGTTCTGATTCCTTTTACCAAAGGCGTACTACGCAAAATTTTGGTTTTCTTAAATATCACGCTTTGCACTCTGCCCTATCCGATTACGATTATCGTTGCCGCAATAACAGTGTTCAGCGCGATATCTTATTTTAAAAACAACTGGGCTATGCTGCAAAAATCGTGGAGCCTACCGGTCAAATAATTGGAAGACAGTAAAAGAGAATTTAAGAAACGAGAATATCTTTGTCTGCCGGACAATAAATGAAAAAATTCAAAGTTTTAATTTTATTAGTCGTGATTATGGCGTGCGGATACGTTTACTGGAAAGTCGCTATTCCTTCGCATCGCGTTAAAATTCAGTCCGAGCTGGTTATGCTTGGCGATTTGGATTATGATAACAAATGGACTGATGCGGATTGCTCAATATTTGAAAAACTGAGAAACGATCCGTTTTCGTTTGGCGATGATATAGCGTTTAAAAGTGATTTAAATTCCAACAATTTAATCGACGAAGAGGACTATGCAATTCTCAAGGCAATATCCGGCTCTCCTGACACATATTCAGCACTGAGTACTGCGCGTCATTTCCCAAATCCGCGCGAACTATATCGCTATATGCGTATGGATTCTTACCGCCTAAGACCTTTATATGCGCTGTCTTATCCGAAAAGCAAAGATTCCGTTTTAACGTGGTTAAATAATTTTAAACCAAGCGACGGGATATCGTATCGGCAACAATTAGAACTTGAAGTGTTTAACGAGGCTGTACATTTTGATAATGCGTATAGGAAACGTTTAAGCGGCGCATCGCCTGTTGAAAAAGATTACGCCCAATTAAAGCTATCGCGCGTGCAGGAGTTTTATAACAATGGCAATTTTTATGAATTACTGCTTGCTCTGATTGAGCTTGTGGAAGACGCTGAAACCCTGACTATGCGTAATCAGCCTGACATTGTGCTTAGATTGCTTGTTTTCCGAGATCATATCCGCGGTATTCTTAAATCGTCTCTTTATGCGGAATTTGAGGCCGGTAAAAATAGCTGGCTTGACGTCCTTAAACAATTGGCTGTTTTTAGCAAAGATGATTTGGGGCTGGAATACGATTTTACAGATATGAAGTCCACGCGGAATTTTGCAAATTTCAGAAATTATATAGAACGCACGCAGTGGCAATATTATAAAACTACTTCCCGCAAGGCTGATTTTATAAAGTTGATTGACTATGCTCAAAATGACCGGCGCTATCTGCGCGCAGTTTCGCGCACATCGCGGCGCGGGCAAGACAGCCTTGTAGAAAATCATAATTTACCTATGGCGCTTCTTTACCGTTACGCCCTTAATGAAGTGAAAGGCAACAGGAAAAAAGCCGTAGGAGTACTTGATGAAACAATCCGTATTCCTTACAGCTGGATAAAACAGATACCCGTAAATATGTTGCCCCATGGAATTGCTTTTGAGAATTTTCTGCTGCCCGGAAATAAAGAGGACGGTTTAGATAAAAGTCGGCACTGGAATGTGTTCGGAGGAATTTGTTTATATAAATCACCTCAGGAAGCGGTTGATTTGGCTATACGTCGGGAGTTTAAAGACCTTAAAGACGGCGGATTTTCAAAAAGAGCTATGCATGAGTTTCTGCGGGATATGATTGCAAATCTAAACGGTATGTATCATGTTATGGCTATTGACATACATCTTATTTCTCCGGACGGGAATTAAGCGATTGTTTAAAAATATAATGAACGGAAAAAGAAACAATGAAAAATATTTTTGATTTTTTTGCGACGGGCTTTGCAATAAGTTTGCTTCCCGCGCATATTTTGAAAGGGCATAAAAACACGGGCGCCGGTTTTTTGGGCACTTTGCTCGCCGTGCCGCTTGCCGTATTTTTTATGCCGTATTTCTGGATTTGGCAAACGATTTTTGTTTTGCTTTTTATACTATTTGCCGTGTGGATAACTTCTAAAACTTCTTTTGAAGGCCACGACAGCCCCAAAATAGTTATAGATGAAATTGCGGGCTATTTTGCGGCGGTGGCATTTTTGCCGAGAACGGTAGAAATAATAATTGCGGCTTTCATTTTGTTCCGTATTTTTGACTGGCTTAAACCCTTTTTCATAAAAAGATTAGATAATATAAAAAGCGCATGGGGCGTTGTGCTTGACGACGTTGCAAGCGGTTTTTTAGCAAATATTATTTTGCAAATAATTTTTTTAATACTTTAATTATGTAAGAGGAGAAATAAAATGACAAAAAACAACGCAATACCAACGGCCAATACATATCCCTAAAAGGTTTTTTATTTTAAAAAAATCTTTTATGTCTTTTCTAAGAAACCCTGCAGTCACAAAGCTAATATGTCGTTTTCTCTCTTTTGTAAAGAGAGAGGGATACTTAGGGACGAAAGTCCATAAGTCGGAAGAGAGATTTAATGAAAGCAGTTTTAAAAACAATATTAAATCCCTCGCCGCTAAAGCGGCGCTCCCCCCGATTAAGACATTCGGGGGCAGGCTCTTTACTAAAGGGAGAACGCTTCGGCTTTACTCTTATATATTTCCCGTAAAATTTTATATCGGCGCAACTCCTACGGCATAACATAAAAATAAAGTGCCCAAACATTGTAACGCGTGCCCGCACCCATAATTTTTTTACAAAAATTATTGTTAAAGGCAGGGGAATTATTTTTTTCTACGCAAAGCAGTTGTTTCTTGGGAATATTTTTACCGTCACCATTGCCGCCGTAAACTATTGCAAACCCTCCCATTTCGTATGGGCCTGTTAGAAACATTGCGGCAATCAGCTTAAACGACATATTTTGCGAGATAAGAAGTTCCCATAAATCATTTGCGCGGACATGATCCGCTGTATTACCATCATCTGTAACAAGGTTGGTATTGCTTAAGGCTGGAGATAGAGGATATTTCTTGTCAAAATCAATATCAAGACTGGAAAAAGTAAGATTCGCAAATGCGGTGTTGCCGTAAATATCTCTCTCCTGCCCTCCTTGGCTCAATAAAAACATATCAACTGCCGCGGCAAGGTTTCTTACATCCTGCTGCATATGAGCGGCGCGGCTTTTCCATACAGTTTTTTGGTATTGCGGCAATGCAATAGCGGCTAATATGCCTATTATTAAAACTACTACCAGCATTTCAATTAATGTAAACGCTTTTTTGTTTTTGGTGTTCATGATACTTCCTCCATACATAAAATAAGCCTTTGCGTGTGTGCAAAGACTTTACTCTCTTTACTAAACCAAAACAATTAAATTTAGGAATTAAAGTTAAAGCAAAGCTTTCTCCCTTTAGTAAAGGGAGCGCCTCGCCGCAGCGATAGCGCAGGCGGGCGAGGGATTTAATATTGTTTTTAGAACTGCCTTTAAATCTCTCTTCCGACTTTGAAACAAAAGTTTCAAAGTCTCCCTCTCTCTTTACGAAAGAGAGAAAAAAATCAGAAATTAATTTTATAGACAGACAGACAGACAGACAGACAGACAGACAGAT
>JAIRMX010000226.1 GCA_031258375.1 Elusimicrobiota bacterium
CATCGGTAGAACCTAAACCGAACCACCAGCATAGCTGGGGGGTTTTCTAAAATCAAAAATCTCGCGCTTAAATAGCGCGGGATTTTTGATTTTATGCCTTCGTTTATAAATGTGACTAATAAGCATAATTTTGCGCCTGAGGGGAATCGAACCCATATTTTCAGCTTCGGAGGCTGACGCTCTATCCATTGAACTACAGGCGAGAGAAATTAACGCGATAAGCCGATAATCTATTTTGCTATTTAAGCGCTAAACATTGAAGAATAAAGTGTCTAAAAATTGTTTTCCTGCCTTCCTCTTGTCTAATTCGGGTTTAACGTTGAGCTTTACGCTAGATTTATCGTTTTCAATATAATCTGCCAATTCCTCTATTATTTTTTGGAATCATTACCCGTCGGCGTTTCCGGACATTTCATTAAGCGCTTGTATTCTTTTTTCAACCGGAGGATGAGTGCTGTAAAGCTCCGAAAAGAAAGAGGTAAAAGAACTTTTTTCATCGCCCGCATGCGATATGCAGGCCGCAGACATTAAAGCCACGCTGTCCAATGCTTCAACGCGGCTGTCAACGCTGATTTTTGCAAGAGCGGAGGCAAGAGCATCGGGATTTCTCGTAATAAGCGCGCCCGTCGCGTCGGCCTGATACTCGCGCCTGCGAGATAAAGCGTACATTATCAAAGGCGCCAGAAACATGCCGTAAATCATAAGCACAATGCCTAAAAGCGCGATAATCGGGCCGGGACTTTTTTTGCCGCGCATTCTTATTCCAAAACGAAACATCAACTCTCCGGTCAAAGTAATTATTCCTACGCCGGTAATAACCAGCATCATATTGCGAACGTCGCGGTTTCCGATATGCGCCATTTCATGCGCCACGACGCCTTCAAGCTCGCTTCTGTTAAGTTTTTTGACGATGCCGCGCGTGAGAATAACCGCCGAATGCTCGGGGCTGCGCCCGGTAGCAAAAGCGTTCAAGGAATCGTCGGGCATTATAAAAACTCTAGGCATAGGCAAACCCGCCGCTATGGACGTATTTTTAACCAGACTGTAAACTTCGGGATTATCGTCGCGTTTTATTTCCCGCGCGCCGGCGGTGGCAAGCATCATACTGTCGCCGGTAAACCAGCTCACGGCCATCCATACAAAACCTACCGCAAATACAAAAGGGGAAATCCGTATTGCCAAAATGTTCGCGGTCTGAAGCGGGGGATAAGAAGCGTTCGGATCATGCGTAAAATAAACTATGGCAAAAATCGTAAGATACATCAAAGCGCAAAAAACCAAAGGAAACAGCAGTACTATGACCGCCGTTTTCCTTCGGTTTGCGCTTATATGATCGTATATGGTCAACATCTTGAGCGAACGACCTAGAATTTAAAATTTAACCGCAACGGGTTTGCGAACGGCTTCGGCTTCCGATTCGTCAAGTTCAAAAAATTCTCTTTTGTCGAAATTGAAGCGTTTTGCGACAATATTGCTTGGAAAAATTTCTATTTTGGTATTCAAAGCCAAAACGTTCGTATTGTAGAATCTGCGGGAAGCGGCAATTCTGTCTTCGGTGTCTTTAAGTTCGAATTGAAGTTTTTCAAAACTTACGTTGGCTTTAAGATCCGGATAATTTTCCGCCAAAGCAAAAAGACTTTTTAGCGTGCCGCTTAAAACGTTTTCGGTTTTGGCTATTTCCGACGGAGTTCCGTGATTGGCCATAGCCTGATTGCGGGCATGCACAACCTTTTCAAACGTTGAACTTTCGTGCGCGGCGTAGCCTTTTACGGTTTCAACCAAATTAGGTATCAAATCGTAGCGGCGTTTCATTTGGACTTCGATATCGCTCCACGCTTCCTGAACTCTGTTGCGCAAAACAACAAGGCCGTTATAAATCGCTATTACGTAAAGCACAAGCAAGACCAATATTACGACAAGTACTATTACTCCTATCATGTTAACCCCCCTTTGCAAACTTCTATTCACAACCTTTAGATTATTATAACAAATTATTTATTTTTATAAATCTCATAATTTTCAATGCCGAGTTTTTCAAAGGTGCCGCGCAGAGTTTCCTCAGTATCGGCGACTATAAGCAATTTGTCCCCGGTCATAATCTCGCTTTCCTCTTTGGGAACAAAATATTTGCCGTCGCGTTTTATCATCATAATCAAAGCGTGCTCGGAAAGAGGCACGTCTTTGAGTTTGGGTTGACAATCGTCGCAAAGAAGGCCGGGCGTCACGTGCAGCTCCGAAGTGACGGCCATATCTTCCGGTATCTCGACGGCAAATTCTTTATGCGCGGGCGCGGGCCTCAGCAAATCCATTATTCTTGCGGCGTACGATATCGTGGAACCCTGCACAAGCAACGATACTATAGTGATGCAGAAAACTATGTTAAAAATTTTATCGGCATAAGGCACGTTTGCGATATAAGGCATAATTGCGAAAATTATCGGTACCGCCCCGCGCAAGCCTACCCACGATATAAATAATTTACCGCGTTTAGAAAACTTTTTAAAAGGAAGCAGACATAAAAACACTGAAGCCGGCCGCGCTACTGCCATCATAAAAATTCCTATCGCAAGAGATATAAGCGTGACGTCGACAAGTTCCTTAGGATTGACCAAAAGCCCCAAAATCAGAAACATTATTATCTGCATCAGCCATGCAATCCCGTCAAAAAACGTCATAACGCTTTTTTTATACATTATGGTATTGTTGCCCACCACAAGGCCGGCTATATAAACGGCAAGAAAACCATTCCCATAAAGCATATTTGTGAAAGAATAAGTAAACAAAGCAAAAGCCAAAAACATTATTGAATAAAGGGCGGCATAATCCAAATTTATCCTATTGGTTACATATACGGCTATCTGCCCTATGACATATCCCAAAATTATTCCCAGCACAAATTGTATTACGAGCATCCATATCATAATCCCTACGCTTAAATTATTTGAAATCACAAACTGAGTTAACACGGCCGTAAGCATATAGGCCATAGGATCGTTGCTGCTACTTTCAAGCTCGAGCAGCGGACGTAAAAGCGGCTTTAAATGCAAGCCTTTGGAGCGCAGTATGGAAAATACCGAAGCGGAATCGGTAGAAGACATCACCGCAGCAAGCAGCATGCATATTCCCAGCGGAAACGGAGAACCGCCGTGAAACAATGCGACCAATGCGTATATAAAACCGCCGGTTATAAACATCGTAAGCACGACGCCGACGGTCGAGAGTATTATGCCTTCAACCGCTACGGGCCTTATTTCTTTAGCATCCGTATCCATGCCGCCGGAAAACAAAATTATCGTCAAAGCAAATATGCCGATATACTGCGCTTCGTCAAAATTGGAAAATTGCAAACCGATCCCGTCGCTTCCAAACAGCATTCCCACAAATAAAAACAGCAGCAGCGAAGGCACGCCGAAGCGATGCCCCGTTTTGCTGGCCAATATGCTGACAAATACCAGTATTGAGCCTATAAATAAAAAATTTTCCGCCGTGAACGACATTTTATTTCTCCATGAATTTATGATTAAAAGTTATATACCTTGAGGTTTCGTAAAGTCCCAGCGTCAGGTTTTTCATACGTTCGCATTGCTGCGGATATTCGGGG
>JAIRMX010000090.1 GCA_031258375.1 Elusimicrobiota bacterium
CCGCAATATTTGTATTGATAACGTTGCCTTTTTGACTTTTAGACCTAAATTTATCTACTCTGGAGCTTTCCAAATTATGTTCCAAATTGCGATATCGAGGAAACTTCTTATCGGGGATATGCGCCGCAAATAATTTTGCCCTCAAAAGACGTCGTTTATTATATTGCCGAAGGGCAAAATTCCCAAAACATACCGCTTAAAGCCGACGCGGACAGCGACGTTAAAAAATTATACTGGTTCATTGACGGCGTTTTTCAGGGCGAGAGCGTGCAGAACAAGCCGCTGTTTGTTAATCTCGGCGCGGGTAAGCATACCGTGCAAGTCATTGATGATTTAGGCAGGCATTCTTTATCCTATGTTGAAATTGTTTTGTAATAAATTTGGATGTTCCTTTGATAATTCATTTTTTGATATTATAATATTTATCTTTAAGACAAATTTGATAGAATATAAACAAAGTTCCGTATTTTCGGGACTTTAAGGAATAATTCCTATGATTCTTTGGATGATGCCCGATAACGCCACGCGCACGCGGGAAGTAATGGAAACTTTCATCAATCCTTTTAAAAAGGAAAATCCTGATGTTTCCGTAACCATACGCGTGATAAACCGCCGCACGCTTTGGAGAAAAATATTCACTCTTACGCATGAAATACCCGGCGACGAAATACCGGACGTCATAGCTATGCCTCATTATTGGACGCAGCTTCTTGCCGTCGGCGGCGTTCTTGAAAATCTTACGGAGCTTGATAAAACCCTGCGCGTTGACAACAGTCTTGATCCGCTTAAACCGCATTCTTATAAAAACGACAGCGCGGACGTTTATTCAATGCCGTGGTGGTTTGACGTGAGCGCGCTGCATTACAGAGAAGATCATCTTAAACTTGTCTCCAAAGAACCGCGGCGACTGCTGTCCACATGGCAGGGGCTTCTTGAGGCCTGCGGCATGCTTAAAGAATATTTTGAAAATGTCGAAGGCTACTTTCCTATGCAAAACAGCGACTGGCGCGGAATGCTTTCAAACCGCGGCGTCTTACCTTGTTTGTGGAGCAAAGGGGCAATAGTGATAAGCCAAGACGGCAAAACGGCCGATTTTAATTCTCCCGCTTTTGAGAGCGGACTTCAGGATTATATAGATCTTGCGCTTAAAAGGTATATGCCGATTTTAATGGAACGCAACTCTCTTGGCGGCATAGGTTTGGGCAAATCAAGCATGATTATAACCAGGCGGCAGGGGGTGTCCGTGTTTGAAAGAAACTCCGGCAATATTATTTTAAGGACGTTGAGCGTTCCAAAAACCGGCGATTCTTACGTGAATTATCTCAGCGGAGTAAACTTAGGAATAATAAAAACCGGCGCAGGTAAAGAAAGCGCGCTTAAATTTTTGAAATGGATTTCCGGAGTGGAAAATCAAATTAAATACGCGTCTATGGCGGAAGTGTTTCCGGCTGCGGAAGAAAGTTTTGAGAGTTTTATGCTTTTTTCGCCCGAGAGGATGCAAACTTACAATCATATTATCGCCGAGTCCGCTTCGCTGCCCAACCTGATGGCTACCGGTACGGTAATGGAAGTTTTAGGGGAAGTTCTTATGTCGGTTGTCAACGCGATAGTCACCAGCAGATATAGCGAAGATATTTTGAAAAGCGAATTAAAAAAAGCCGCGTTGGAAGTTTCAAATATTCTTGGCCTTTACGGCGGGTAATTTATGACCGATAAGCGAAAATCCCTTCTTTACGATTTCTATAAAGAACTGTCCGGCAGATTTACGACGACAGACGCTCTTATGTCCCACGCATTGCCTTTAATTGCGGACTATGCGAACGCCGACAGCATATTATTTTTTAACTGGGACGAAAAGAATTCCATTATATCCCAGCGCATTATGTACGAGAAGGGAGAAAGCTATTTTCTGCAGGAAGATATTTTTGTCGACGCAATGTCCGCGGAAGTTATTAAATTCCTTGACGACGGGATAGCCGAGTCTCCGGCTTTGGACTATCCGTCGGTGTACGTTTTGCTTAAATGGAATACTCCTCTTGACAGTTTTAAAACGCTTAAAAGCGGCCGGGCTTCACGCTGGATGTACGGCGTTTTGCGGGTCGAAAGATTCAAAAAAAATAAATCGTTTTCATCCTCGGACAAAGAAATTTTGCTCGGCCTTGCCCGCGAGCTTTCGGTAAAGATGAACCTTACGGAAATTGACGAGTATAATACAGCTCAGCTGCGCCGCGCCGAAGCTTTAAACGATTTGGCCGAAGTTTTTGCAACTTCTATGCGTTTGAGAGACAGCATTGAAGAAATTTTAAAAAATATTCAAAAGAGTTTCCGTTTTGACAGGACTTCTTTGTATCTGACTGATTCCAAAAGCGGCAAAATAAGCGATGTTTTGATTGTCGACTTGGGCGGGGAAGTAAAGCGTTTTAAGGACGGAGACGATGCCGACGGGGAATATCTTTCAAATATCTGCATTGATATAAGTACCTGCTATAATGCTCCGTCTGTTTCGGACAGAGTTCTCACTATTCCGCTTACGCTGCAAAATAAAACTTTGGGATATCTTATTTTTGACAATTTGCTCTCCCGCGCGCCAATATCTCAAGAAGACGTTTTATCGCTGAGGCAGTTTTCGTCTCAAATCGCGCTTGCTATCGATAACGCGCGCCTTTTTGAAAAAGTTCAGGAACTTTCAAATTACGACGAACTTACAAAACTGCCTATGCGCAGATTTTTTAACGATAATTTCAGTCAGGAGATTTACCGCTCGAAACGTTTCAATTTGACATTTTCGGTTCTTATGATGGATATTGACCACTTTAAGGATATAAACGATACATACGGGCATGCGTTTGGAGACGAAGTTCTCAAAACCGTCAGCGAAGTTATAAGGAACAATCTCCGCCAGACCGATATGCCTTGCCGTTACGGCGGGGACGAAATTGTAATAATGTTTCCTCGTACGACGGGCGAAGAATGCCTGAATATAGCCAAAAGGCTTGCCGAAAAGGTTCGCATTGCCAAACTGCCGGAGCGTTTTACAAGAGGGGAAAATATTAAACTTTCAATAAGTCAGGGCATATCCGTGTTTCCTTACGACGGGGAAGAAGAAAGCGGGCTTATACGCCGCGCCGATGAAGCTTTATATCACGTGAAACAGCACGGGCGCGCTTCTTGGGCATTGTACAGCGACATAGCGCAGCAAAACGAAAAAGATAAATAAAACGAGTTTATAAGATTTATGGTTTGACGGCGGTTTTAACATCAGGCAAGTCATTGTCTGAAATCGGAAGTTCTTCTAGTTCTTCTTTTGTATTCTCATATAAAGATATGGATTGAGCCGTATCTTTCTTTTCAAGCGGAAAAATTGTTTCTATTTGTTTTTTTATTTTTAAATAATTATCTCTTATTTTTGTAAAACCGTCTCGGTTATGCGCCGGGTTTTGCGTTTTTAAAATTTCCAACTCGTAATCCGCTTTTGCGGCTTTATAGAATTGCAGCAATAAAACTTTTTTGACGGTATCGGCATGGGGATTTTGTTCCGTCGCGGTGTTTGCGAGAGCTTTTTCCGATTGTATTAAAGCGTTAAGCGCGGTTTCGATATCAAGCTCGCGTTTTAAGTTAAGGGACGTTTTCGGCTCGCCTATATTTATTATCGAGGTATGTTCGAGCTGTTTTTTCGGCATAAAAATATTTCCAAACAAAACGCCGGATAAAAATACGACCATAACAATTAAAATTCTTAAAATTATTCCTAACATATAGTAAATTATTTATAAGCTGTTATAATCAATCTGCGCGCTAAAGTTGTATTTTGTGCCAATTAACTCCAAATAAGTTTTTTATTTTAATCGCGCTTTATAATAGGCCGGATAACAAAGTTTGCAACGCGCGCATTTATTAAAATAGATTTAAAATCGGGGCGACTGGATTTGAACCAGCGACCTCTCGGTCCCGAACCGAGCGCTCTAGCCAGCTGAGCCACGCCCCGCCAAACACTTCAATTTAAACCTTTTTACATAAATGGTCGGGGAGCCGAGAATCGAACTCGGGACCTCTCGCACCCCAAGCGAGCGCTATACCACTAAGCCACTCCCCGATTGTAAATTTCAAATTCAGCACAGTCTTTTGCAAATACGACTTATATATTTTATCATTCTTTGATAATTTGTGAAAGCGTTTCTTTTATCTCTTTGAGGAATTTTATATCTCGCGCGGTGCGCGTTTCGTGCTTTGGCCGCGCGCCTATTGCCATAACGCGGTTTAAATGTTTTTTCGCGCCTTCTAGCGTCATTTTGTGCCTGTAAATCAAATCTTTTATTTTAAATACGGTATTTATATCGGCTTTAGTATAACGACGATGGCCGCTTTCTTTGCGTATGGGTTTTATTAAACCGAAAGCCTTTTCCCAATATCTTATCGTATATTCTTCAACGCCGCACAGTTTAGACGCTTCGCCGATGGTAAAATAATCTTTTTGCTGCAAATCTTCTATGTTCATTTGAGTATATTCCCGGAGGGTTTAAAACGTACGCGCGTTTTGCTGTGCACGTAAACGTCCGCGCCCGTGAGCGGATTTTTCAAACGTATGGGCGCGCTTTCTTTTGCCTTGAAAGTGCCGAAATTTGAAATTACGACCTTTTCGCCTTTTTTAAGCGCGGCGCATATAATATCAAGCGCGTTGTCGACGGCAGAGCGCGCTTGCTTTTTGTCGTACAGCCGCTTTGCGAGTTCGTTTATAATATCTTCCTTGTTCATTTACAAATTATATATAAAAATAAGCACAACGGGCAAAAAAATTATTGTCGTCCGCATGCGCATTTTATCCGCTAATGTGTGCTTCAAGAGTTTATAACTCGTTTAAATTAAGTAGGATAAAACTCTAAATCAGTGAGCATGTTCTGGAATTATCCAACCATGAGGCGACTGAAGTACACGGAACGACTTTGCCTATTGCGGCGCAGCTTTGTTTTGGGAAATTATCAGAGCCATTTGCTATACAAAAGAACATATCTTTGCCAAAACCATCAAAATACAAAAAATACATAATAGAATACTGTTTATTTAGTTCTACTTTTCTTCTCGCCTCCATTGCGCTACCGTCTCTTAAATAATAATCAAAGTCTTTTGTGTATCCTAGATAACCGAAACCTGTAGCTGCAGTAAAGTCTTTTAGTTGAATGTCCAATTTTGCTGGATCTGTAGTATATTCGTTGTTAGCCAGATAATAGAGTTTTTCCGCGTTGGCAAGAGCGCGAACATAAGTGACGGCTTCTGCGGATTTTGCTTTCTCAAGAACTTTTTGATATTGCGGCAGGGCAATAGCGGCAAGAATGGCGATAATAACTACGACTACAAGCATTTCAATTAAAGTAAATGCTTTTTTGTTTTTGATACACATAATACTGCCTCCATACACAAAATAAGCCTTTGCATACGCAAAGACTTTACTAAACTAAAACAGTTAAATTTGGAAGTTAAGAAATATTCTCCCTTTAGTAAAGGGAGTGCCGCTTTAGCGGCGAGGGATTTAATATAGTTGTTAGAACTGCCTTTAAATCTCTCTTCCGACTTATGGACATTCGTCCCTAAGTCTCCCTCTCTCTTTACAAAAGAGAGAAAAAAACCAGAAATTAATTTATAGACAGACAGACAGACAGACAGACAGACAGACAGACAGACAGACAGACATGTTCTCTCTTAACTGCGTTTTTATTTTTCATAAAATTTTTCCTAATTCATTACTTGCTTTTATCCGGATATTTCCCTTGGCGTATTTATTATGGCTTTGCGCAAAAACGGCTTTTTAACTAATTCTTTCTTTAGAGATTCGTCGCGCAAGGCGTTTCTGTAGGACGGACTTTGAAAAGTATATTCAAATTTTGCGTGTTCGTCATAAACGCCTTCCGCTATCGCGGCGACGTCTTCGGCGTATACAAGTTCTTCGTCCGTCGGTATGACAAAAACTTTTACGG
>JAIRMX010000019.1 GCA_031258375.1 Elusimicrobiota bacterium
AATTGAAGCAGCAGTATGGGAAACATAAGGGGATGTCGCGGGTGAAAAGAGAGAGTTATTTTAAGTGGTATTGTTATTATAAAAACCAACAAAACAGCAACTCTTTTTGACCTTTTTACCCAGGATGACAAAAGAAAAAATAATCGGCTTATAAAAATTTATTCTGTTTTTGGAACCTTGTGAAGAACAAGGTGCGCTTTTGAGAAATCGAAGGCACAGTAACGCTCCAAAAGCAGCTCGTTATCAGGCGCAAAGCATTAAGGGTAGCTCCCGAAGTGTTTTGTGCCGAATGTTTCCCGTCCGTATGGACGGGAAACTACGGCTGTTATGTTTTGGGTTAGCGTTACTGGCTCGAATATAACGGCCGTTTTTATTGGACAAAAAGCAGTTATTTTCTCTCTTTCGTAAAGAGAGAAGGAGACTTAAGGACGAAAGTCCGCAAGTCGGAAGAGAGATTTAATATAAGCCGTTTTAAAGCCGGTATTAAATCCCTCGCCGCTAAAGCGGCGCTCCCCCCGATTAAGCTTGTCTCAGAAGAGACTGTCCCCGAAATTTGTAATCGGGGATCTATCGGGGAACATTCGGGGGCACTCCCTTTACAAATGGGAGAACAAGATAACGAGGTAAATTATGAAAAACAAAAAAGGATTCACGTTAATTGAACTTCTTGTAGTAGCTGTAATCATCGGCATTCTCGCCGCCATTGCGCTGCCGCAATACCAAAAAATTGTTGAGAAAAGTCGCTTTGCACAAGCATTTACTTTGCTCGGCACTCTTGGCCGTGCTCAAGAATTGTATAAACTTACCTATGGAGACGTGTCCCTTACTTTCGATAATTTTGATGTTTCCATACCAAATATTGTTCCCGCCGATGTTGTTGCGGGTGGTATGGCGCATATTTCAGGCGGAGGCTTCAGAGATGAATTTTTTGATTATGTAATAGATAGTGTCAATAATGATTTTTGGTATGGAGCAATTGCTATTATAAGATCAAACGGCAAATTTGCAGGCAGCGGTTTTGTGTATTCCAACAGACAGATTTACTGCGTTGGCAGTGATAAAGTTTGTGTTAATTTATATAATGCAACATTATATCAAAGCAAGAATGCCGGATGGGATTTGTACAAAATGCCCTAAATTTTCTTACATTTTACGCATAAAAAATCTATTGAAAAAATTTTTATATCCGTACTTCACGCATATTTCAGCAGTCCATTTCATCGGGCGGGCAGACTATATTTTATGTTATAATTTATTGTGTTTTAAGTAAATCACTTATCAGAATTAATTTATGAAATTTGAATTTTTTATAGCCGTAAGATATTTGCTTTCTCAAAGTAAAGGAGTGTTCTCTCTTATCACGACTATCATAGGCATACTCGGCGTTTGCGTGGGAGTAGCCGCCTTAATTACTACCCTTGCCGTAATGAGCGGCCTTCAAAACGACATCAAAAAAAAGGTAATCGGCGCGCAGGCGCATATCCTTGTTTTGGGGCATATTTCTGAAAACGCTTACCGAAATCTTCAAAAAGATATCTCCGCCGTTAAACATGTTAAAGCAATTTCTCCAAATATTATGGGACAGGCGATTTTAAATTACAGCCGCCAATCTCAAGGAGTTGTTATACGCGGGCTTGACCCCGAGCGGGAAATCAAAACCAGCGATTTGATTCCGTCATTAACGGAAGGTTCTTTTGCAGTTCCGGCGGACGGGACTTCCCCTTTAGTTCTTGGCTCCGAACTTGCTATGAATATCGGCGCGGATATAGGAGACGACGTTGTGCTCGTCTCACCGCAATCTATCGCCGGCGGACTTCCTAAAATGAAAAAATTTAAAATAACCGGCCTGATTAAAACCGGATATTATGAATTTGACAACACTATAGTTTACACAAACATAGAATCCGCGGGAGAATTTCTCGGTTTAAACGGCGCCGTTACGGGTATTTCCGTTAAATTGGATAAGTTGGAAAATGCCGAAAGCGCCGCTAAAGAAATTGGGAATATTACAGGCTTTAATTATACTGTCAGAACTTTCGCGCAGCTTAACAGCACGCTTTACGCGGCTTTAAAATTAGAAAAGGCTATGATGTTTATTATTCTGTCGCTTATAATTTTGGTGGCTTCGTTAAATATTACGTCCAATTTGATTTTGTTCGGCACGGAAAAACTGCGCGATATCGGCATAATGCGCGCAATGGGCGCGGCTCCCAAAAATATAAAACGCATATTTATGCTCGAAGGTCTGTTTATAGGAAGCGCGGGCATTATTTCCGGCATTTTGCTCGCTTTGCTTCTGTGCTGGATAATCGCAACTTTTGATATAGTCAAACTCCCGGCCGATATTTATTATGTTACAAAAGTTCCCGTTTCAATTGAATTTTGGGACGTTTTAAGCGTTGTCGGCGGCAGCTATTTTTTGTGTTTCTTCTCGGCTTTATATCCGGCTTACAAAGCCTCTAAAGTTAATCCCGTTGACGCTATAAGATATGGATAAAATTTTAGAAGTAAAAAATTTGAATAAGACTTACGTTGAAGGCGGCCAAAAACTTGACGCGCTCAGAGACATTTCATTTTCCGTCGAGCGCGGCGAATTTATCGTTTTTATAGGCCCAAGCGGCAGCGGTAAAAGCACGCTTCTTAATTTAATCGCGTTGCTTGACAACGCGACTTCGGGCAGCATACTTTTTGAAGGAAAAGAAATCCTAAAATTGAAAGAAGCTCAAAAAGCAAAATTACGCTTGAATAAATTCGGTTTTGTTTTTCAATTTGACGGTTTACTGCCGGAATTTACCGTTCTTGAAAACATAAATATGCCCGCGCTGATAAAAGGCAAAAATAAAAATAAACGGGCTTTGGAATTATTAAAAAAAATGGATATAGAAGATTTATCCCGCAAAATGCCGCCTTCAATAAGCGGCGGTGAAAAGCAGCGCGCCGCTATTGCGCGCGCGCTTATTAACGAACCCGTTCTCCTGCTTGCCGACGAGCCGACGGGAAATCTTGACGCGCAGAGAAAAGAGCGGATTTTTAAAGATTTTGCCGAACTTGCAGCCGCTGGAATTACTGTGCTTATGGTCACGCATGACGATCACGTCAAAAATTATGCCGATAAATGTTATAAAATAGAGAACGGAAAAATAATATTACACGACTAATTTTAGTAATTTGAGTAAAATAAAGAACTTGCTAGACGTCCATATTCTTTTTTATGCATTATATATAAGTTATAATTTCCAGACCGAGAAGAACATCTTTTTTTGCCGGCGCTCTTTAAAGAAAGCCGGCGAATTTGACATTTATTTAAAAACTGTCCGGCATTTTTTGTTTGATAATATTAGTTTTTTCGCC
>JAIRMX010000055.1 GCA_031258375.1 Elusimicrobiota bacterium
AGAGCATCAGGCCGCCAAAAATGCGGCGAAAGAATTGCGCTCGAAACGTTCGGCTTTGCAGCTGGAATCCGCCGCGCTTAAAACGGAAATCGAACAGGCAAACGCGAAACTTTACGAAGTAAAAATACGCAAAAATAATTTGGAGCTGGATTTAAAAAGCGCTCAGTCCGAAGACGGCGCGCTTCAAGCGGCCTGCGCAAAACGCGCCGAGCAAATAGTTAAATCAAACGAGCGCATCGATATGCTTAACGCCGAAAAATTAAACAACGAGGCCAAGCTCGCCGCGCAGCGCGATAATCTTGCCGCTCTTGAAATTGCCGAAACTAAGCTGCGCGCCGGACTAAACGAACTCAAAAATGATTTTGACGCTAAAACCGCCGCGCTTTCTAAAAATAACGCCCGCGTAAACGAACTTACTATTAAAGCGCATGATTTGGAAAACGTGCTTGCCAATCACCGCCGAGCGCGCACTATTATAATAAATACGCTGCTTGAGACTTGGAACACAACGCCGGAAGAAGCGCGCATGAAATGGGGCGGCAAAGAAGTTGATTTGGAGCGCGTTAAGATGATGAGGCGCCGCATTGAAAATATGGGAGCCGTAAATATGACGGCTCCAGAGGAATACGACGCTTTAACGAGCAGAAACGACTTTTTGCGCAAGCAGATAGAAGATTTGGAGAACGCCAAAAAAGATTTGAAAGCCGCGATATCAAAAATAAATTCCACTACAAAAGAGAATTTCCGATATACTTTTGAGCGCGTAAAAACGCATTTTAAAACGATTTATCAAACGCTCTTTCGCGGAGGCGAGGCCGAGCTTATATTGACCGATCCCGAAAATCTGCTTGAAACCGGAATAGATATTAACGTTCAGCCGCCGGGTAAAAAACTTCTAAACATCTCAGCGCTTTCCGGCGGGGAAAAGGCTTTGACCGCAATATCGCTGTTATTTGCTTTTTTTACTCATAATCCTTCGCCTTTTTGTATTTTAGACGAGGCCGACGCACCGCTTGACGAAGCCAATATTGAAAGATTCCTAAATCTTATAAAAGAATTTTCCGAGCGCACGCAGTTTATTGTCGTAACTCACAATAAGCGCACTATGGAAGCCGCGCAAATGCTTTACGGCGTTACGATGGAAGAAAGCGGCGTGTCAAAAGTATTATCGCTTAATCTTAGAGAGCAGGACGCCAAAACGCGCGAACTCGTCGAATCCTCTTCCGCCGCGAAATAATTTGACGAGATATTATTCTAAAATAAATTTGTAGTAGTTGCAAAACGGTTGTTGTATAAAATTTAGCTTGATTTTTGGATGTTCCTCTTGACTTAAAAGTGGAATAAGTTTTTGGGATACCAAAGGCATAATTGCAATCCAAAAACAGATCGTTATTAAGCACAAAGCATAAAGGGTAGCTCCCCGCGTGTTTTGTGCTGAATGTTTCCCGTCTTTGAAAGACGGGAAACTACGGCTGTTATATTTTGGGTTATGCAATTAGCTCATTGATAACGGCCGTTTTTGTTTGGCTTCTTGCTTTAATTTAGAAGAATAGCAAATTAATTAAGAGAGGTAATAAAAATGGGTCTAATAGGCGAAATAGTTGGTAATAGCGTGCTAGAAATGATTAAATAATATTTTTGGAGGTAGATATGATAAAAAATATTGTCCGCTTTGCGGCGGCGTAGAAGTTTTAAAATGGGGAAAACAGAACAAAAAACAACGCTATAGATGTAAATATTGCGGCGTTGTTTTTGTTTTGCGTAAAAACTGGGCAGAGTGAAAATGGACAATTTAAGCACAGAATGCTGAGGAGGGCGTTTGGAAGTTTAAAAAGGAATATGCCATATTTGTTTACTTACAAAGCATTTGAAAGACTAAAAATACCCGCACAACGAATAGCTGCGATGGGCATTTTAACCACTTTAAGAGAAGAGTAACAAGGCATTGCGGGCTCAAGAGAAATAGAAGAATTAAACTTATTGAATTTATTATTAAAAATGCTTAATCTCCAACTTTTTCGCCTATTAGACCAAAGATCGCATTTCAGAGGTTATATTAATAGAAAGAATATATTTGGAAGCCGAAAATTTGGCCTAATAGTGAAAAAAGAGCCGAATACCGTCTTGGAAAAGATTTAATATTATTTTTAGGTGGTGATATGATAAAAACATTGTCCAAAATGCGGCGGCTAATTTTAGCGCGGTGGTATTCGTATCGGCCTTGATTTATATTATAGTTCTATTTGCCGTGCTGGGGCAATATTATATTCAAAATGATATTATTAAAAATCGGCTGTGGACTTTTGCGAAATAATTTGTATAATAAGTAAAGAAGTAAAAGGAGCAAACGGTTGTTATTATATGTAAGCCGAAAAGAATAAAATTGTCATGCTGAACCCTGTATTACACTTTTTAGCCGTCATGCTGAACTTGTTTCAGCATCTGTAGTAATAAAAGGCAGATCCTGAAATAAATTCAGGGTGACAAAAGAGCAGGCTCTGAAACAAGTTCAGAGTGACAAAAGAAAAAATAATCGGCTTATAAAAATTTGATACTGTTTTTGGAACCCTGTGAAGAACAGGGGGAGCTTTTGAGAAATCAGAAGCACATATCCAATCCAAAAACAGCTCGTTATCAGGCACAAAATATCGGAACTTATAATCCCGATGTTTTGTGCCGAGTGTTTACCGCCGAAAGGCGGTAAACCACGGCTGTTATATTTTGGCTTACTTCAAGAGGCTCAAATATAACGGCCGTTTTTGTTTGGCTTTGTCATTTGCCGAATTCTTTAATCGGCAATTTGTGTCAAGATAACCGCTATGATAAAGCTGAAAGTTAAAATAAAAAATAGCGAGGTAAATTATGAAAAAGAAAAGAGGGTTCACATTAATAGAACTTCTTGTAGTAGTTCTAATAATCGCTATTCTCGCGACTATCGCTTTGCCGCAATATAGAACAAGCGTAGGTAAAGCGCAAGTTCAAGAAGCAATAATGAAGTTGACTGCTCTTAAGCAAGCTGAAGAAATATATTATTTATCAACAGGTAAATATGCGACGGATATTAGCAATTTAGATATAAGCTTTGGCGAACTTGAGGCTTCCGATTGGTGCGCTAATTGCCGTACCGATGGGAAATGGGTTTATAAAACGGAACTTAATTGGTGTCAGATTTTTTTGCCGAAGAAAGAATTTTATATTGAAATATATTATGATCATTCCACAGTCTATGAGGAGAATGCCCCGCGTAGAAGATGTTTGGGAAGAACGGATTTATATAAAAAAGTATGCGAGTCGCTTGGCGGGGTTTATTTTAAAACTACCGGTGAAGTGAACTACTATGGCCTATAAATAGACTTAAGACAGGGATTACTGTCCGCAGCATTTTTTGTATTTTTTACCGCTTCCGCAGGGACAAAGATCGTTTCTTCCGATTTTGTGCGGCGTGGAATTCCCGCCGTCGCCGTCAACGCAGGCGTCTTTCATTTGGCTGCGTTTAATCTCGGCAGGCGTACGTTTTGGCGGTAGCTGCAAGCGAAATATATATTCGACAAATAAATCTCTCACGCGCGTCATCATATTTTGATAAAGCGCGAAAGATTCTTTTTGATATTCTATCAGCGGGTCTTTTTGAGCGTATCCGCGCAGGCTTACACCTTTTTGAAGCTGGTCAAGTTCGTAGAGATGCTGCTTCCAGCTTTGATCTAAAATCTGTAAAAGAAGCATACGTTCTATCTCAGAGAAATCTATTTCCTGTTCTTTAAAATACTGCGCCCGCTGCTTGTAAGTTTCCTTTATTTGAGCTTCAATTTCATTGAGAATTTGATTTGCTTTTTTGCCTTGTATGCTCTCTGAAGACAAAGCTGGCTCAACGTTAAAGATACGTTTAAAATAAGTATTAAGGCTCGTAAAATCTGAAATCTGAGGGTTTTTCTCGTTATAAAAAGCCGCGAAAGTTTCATTAGAGGTTTCGTTCAGCATTTGCTCAATGCGTTCGGTAAAATTTTCTCCGTCTAAAATAGAATTACGTAAAGCATAAACCGCGCTGCGCTGCTGATTCATTACTTTATCATAATCAAGCAGATGTTTTCTAATATCAAAATTATGGCCTTCGACTCTGCGTTGCGCGCCTTCAATTTGTCTTGAAATTATGCGCGATTCTATGGCTTCGCCGTCTTTCATGCCTAAAGTCGTCATTATAGAAGCAATTCTTTCGCTTCCAAAAAGCCGCATAAGCTCGTCGTCAAGCGCGACAAAAAATCTGCTTGAGCCCTTATCTCCCTGCCTTGCGCAGCGTCCCCGCAATTGATTATCTATGCGTCTGCTCTCGTGTCGTTCCGTGCCTATTACGGTTAAACCGCCGTTGGCCGCGACATAATTATGCTCGTCCTCGTCGCAAGGATTTCCGCCCAGCACGATGTCCGTTCCCCGCCCCGCCATATTTGTGGCTATTGTGACGGCGCTTTTTCTGCCGGCTTGACTGATAATCTGGGCTTCCATCTCGTGATATTTTGCGTTTAAAACTTTATGGGGTATGCCGCGCGCTCTTAAAATCGAAGAAAGCTGTTCGGACTTTTCAATAGAACGAGTGCCGACAAGAACCGGCAGTCCCTTTTTCCAAAGATTTTCAACTTCCCGTACTACGGCGTTAAACTTTTCCCGCTCGGTTTTATAAATCGCGTCGGGATAATCAATTCTCGCCACCGGACGGTTTGCGGGTATTTCAATGACGTCAAGTTTATAAATCGTCCAAAATTCGTTTGCTTCCGTCATAGCCGTGCCGGTCATACCCGAAAGTTTAGCGTAAAGTTTAAAGAAATTTTGAAAAGTTATGGTTGCAAGAGTTTGATTTTCTTCTTTTATTGGCAAATGCTCTTTTGCTTCGACGGCTTGATGAAGGCCGTCCGACCAGCGTCTGCCCGGCATAAGGCGTCCGGTAAATTCGTCGACAATAATAATCTCGCCGTCTTTGATGACGTACTGGACGTCGCGTTCGTAAAGGTGATGCGCGCGCAAGGCTTGATTTATATGATGCACCCATTCGGATTCGACGTCGTTATAAATATTCTGCACGCCCAGCAGCTTTTCCGCTTTGGTTATGCCTTGCTCGGTAAGCGCGACAGTATGGTTTTTTTCGTCGATAAGAGCGTCGTATCCGGCGGATAAATCTTCGCCCGCGTATTTTGCGTTTACCTCGTCTTTTTCCGTAATTTTGCGTATTTTAAGCGCCGGTATGAGCCTGTTGACTATGGTATATTTATCGGTGCGCTCGTCGGACGGGCCGGAAATAATAAGCGGCGTTCTGGCTTCGTCAATCAAAATCGAATCTACTTCGTCGACTATGCAAAAGTTAAGCTTACGCTGAACTCTGTCCGCCGCGCGTATAACCATATTGTCGCGCAGATAATCAAAACCCAGTTCGTTATTGGTAACATAAGTAATATCTTTTTGATACATTTCGCGGCGCAGGGCGTTTTCCATATCGTGGCTGATATAGCCTACGGTCAAACCCAAAAATTCGTGAATAGGCCCCATCCACTCGCGGTCGCGTTTTGCAAGATAATCGTTGACGGTGACAACGTGAACGCCCCTGCCGCCCAGTCCGTTTAAGTAAGAAGGCAAAGTGGCCACCAAAGTTTTGCCTTCGCCGGTTCGCATTTCGGCTATTTTGCCTTGATACAAAACTATGCCGCCAAGCAGCTGCACGTCGTAATGGCGCAGGCCTATAACGCGTTTGGCCGCTTCGCGTACTACTGCAAAAGCTTCC
>JAIRMX010000086.1 GCA_031258375.1 Elusimicrobiota bacterium
TTTTCCGAAGAGCTTCAAGACGGCAAAATCAATATAAATCAAATTATCCCGCTCAATATTGTCCAAAGCGCGCCAGTGTTCCCTTCGGCTGCGCCTGTCCTGTCGGCCGCGGCGGTTATCCCCGATCCGTCAAGCCGCATGCTTTGGCAGGATTTCAAGCGGTGGTATTTAAATCATCTAAGAGGCGAGATATCTCAGCACACGTTTATTCAGGATGAGCGAATGATAGGCAGGCTTGAAAGCTTTAAAACGCCGCAGTTTCTTGACGAGCTTACGCCTGAATATCTGCTTGATTTTAAAAAGTGGCTTGGCGGTTTTTATTCCGTCGGCGGTAAAGCCGGTGCGGCCGCGAGGGCAAGTCTCGTACCGTTCCTTTTCACAGCCCTCTTCGTCCAGCGCGCAATAGCAGTTATTGGTCTTGCGGTCTACTACTCTCAGTTGGCAATACATTCCGCCGATTTTTACCATCAAATATTTCTTGTTCATTTTATCTCTCCTTCCTCGCCCTGTTCTTTTGTTCTTGATTGTTTGCACCACCAGCAAAACATCCTGTCCCTCACGCAACCCTTGCACCTCTCGTATTCCGCCCAATGCATATTATTCCTCCGTTCTATTCAATCTGTTAAAACACTTCTCGCAAATCCAATCGGCGCTGGTTTCCGGTTCAAAATCTTCCGGCCATTCAAAATACTCATCGCATATTTCGCATTTAATTTTCATTCTATCTCCTCCAATGGCTGCCCTTTGAGATAATCTCTTTTATGCTTTTAACGTTATCACAGGCATTTGTAAACAGCCTAGCCAGATACCCAAGCCAGTAGCCGAAAGCAAAAAATAATATTAGGCCAAGCATTTCTAATACGCTCATTTTTTCGCCTCCAAGTCTTCTAAAAATGGGGTTTCGTAGATGTTGCCGACGACTTCAACAATTAAGTGCTCTTCAAGGGGTCGGCAAAATTTGCCTTTTGCTCTTTCGTGATATTCGTCCACAAACAGATTATTCAAAAATCCGTTTACAAAAAACGCGCAGCCAGTCAGGAAATACTCCACCGCGCCGTATCCGCTCGTTCTAGCATTGCCCGTGTTTACGTGCAAGATATCGCCCTCGTAAATCTCTTTGCCGCTCTTATCCTTAATGCCCGTGTATTGCATTATTTTAAATTGCTGCACGGCGAAAGGATTTTTTATCCACTTGTCGTAATCCGATAAAGGCTGTTTATCTGATACAAACAGTATCCAGCTGCCGTTCTGCGTGCCGCTGCGCACAAACTGGAAATCGTTGTGCATAATTTTATTTTTTTCGTCCCACGCCCTGAATTTTATCTCTCTCATTTTATTATCTCCTTCTTTTCCTCGTCGGTGAATAGTCGAAAAAACTTGTATCGGCGGCAAACGCCCTCGTATGGATATGGGTAGGCAGTATCATACGCTGCCAGCCTGCCAATTTCTCCATTGGATAAATTGAGATATCTTTCGTTATCCGCAAACACGCCCCATTTGCCTACCAACGCGCCGTAATCCACCGGTCGTTCCACGAGGCTTTCCCTCCAGTTGTCAGAGGGGAATTCTATGTCGAAAAGATGGTAGAGGAACGTAGATATTCCACCTGTCGCCTGCCAGCATTTAGTCTCGTTGATTACAGGTCTTTCTTCGTAAGCGAATATTTTCTCGTCTATGTCTTTGGCTATATACTTCCAGTTTGGCTTTAACAGCTTCAATAATTCTTCTGCTTTCATTTTTTTATACCTCTCATTTTTTTCTCTCATTCATCTATCACAATGATTAATATTGTAAACAATAAAAAAATTAACGCGGCATCTGTCATGTTTTTCCTCTCAAAAAAACGTAATTTTAATCAGTCTCAGCACAAATATAGCGCCGGCTATGCACGCGCCTATACACACGCCTTCTAATATCGCCAAAAACAAACTCTCATCGCTTGTGATTATTTTTTCATTTTCAAATTCAAACATATTTATTCTCCTTGTCATGCCGAACTCGTTTCGGCATCCGTTGTTGCCCTTCGCCGCTATCGCGCCGTTACTTCGCCCTAAACTCAAACGGCCGGTAAACGCGGCACCCGTTTTGCGCGAACATCTTTGCCGAGCGCGCGTTGTCTTCAAAAACTAAAATATTTGAGTAGTTAAATTCGGTTTCTTTTAGGATTGCCAGCAAGCCTTGCAGCTGCTTCCATTTGAGCAGATGCGCCTCGTCATTGTTGCCCAGCGGCCGCATGTATAATCTGTTGCTGCTGTAAACAAAATCCTTATTTTGCTCGTCGGATAACAAACCGTCGTACATACCGGCTTTTCCCACCGTTCCTATCGTATCCTCAAGCCATTCTTCCGTTGGCATTCTTAGCGCCTCGCTTCTTGCCGTAAAAATAAAAAAAGGCGCGCCGCAGTAAGCTATAGCCTGCGCGAAGCGCGCCATCGGGAGCGCGGATACGCCCGTTATCCGCCTTGCAAATTCCGCGTGCTGATCGGGCTTCCTGCAGTCTAAATTCTTTGTTTCCGCATTATCGGCCAGCACGCCGTCTATGTCAAATATCGCTATCATTATTTGCCTCTCTTTTATATATCTGTCTGTGCGCGGGATAAAATATACCTAGTATAAGTTTGTTGCTATAGGCACTACTTGTCTCAATTTTGCCGCGCACAAAATTTATTCTTCCTCTTCTTCTTCAAACATCACGTCGTCTAGGGGGTAATTGTGCGATTTTAAAAATTCTTTTGCCTCTTTGCGCGTTTTAAATTTCATCGCCTTATTATCCTCGCCGAGTAAATACTCGTTGCCGTTTAAGCCTATGCCCTCGATTGGCCGCGCTACGTATATCGTCATACCTATTTCACCTCTTCAAAGATGTATTTATAGCTTTCCGGTTCGTAAAATCCGAGCGATTTTCCGTCGTGTATAAGCTCGTCGTTGCCCATCATTACGCACTGCAAATACACCAATTTTACATTGCCTTTCTCTGTTATCGGTTTAATTTTCTTTTCCATTTTTTTCACCTCTTATTTTTTGGCTTGCCATACTTACCACCCCGCGCTCATCGGAGCAAACACGTAGAACAGCATAAACGCGCCGTACATTATTACCGCCAGTCCTAACACGGTTAATGTGTCCTCGCACGTCGCGCGAAATTTGTTTTTTCGTCGGATTGATTTCATTTTTTGCCTCCTAAAACTCGTGAACATTATCCTCGTTTACAGTCTCGGTTTCTTCTTTTTCTGGGCGGCCAAAATATCCTTTTTCGGCGAACTCTTTAAAGGCGTCGAGGATTCTGTCAAAAAGAACGTCTCTTTTTTCTCTGCTTCCAGTCCAATACGAGGCCTCCTCTTTGTCCGCCAATCTATTGGAGCCCCTGATATATATGTTTGGGTATGATATCTGGGGACACATGTTTGATACAATCGTTATCCCATTACTGGCGTTAAAACTCAGCCGCACGGAGTCGTAGCGCAAGCTATCGTCTTGCTCCAGCACTCTATAAGCAATGCCTTTATCAAACACTTTTTGTAGTTCTATTTTTATTTTCATTTTATACCTCGCTATCTGCAAAACGCGCCGGTTGCAACGTTGAGCCGCTTATATCCTCTTTTCGCGGCTTGCGCTATCTCTTCTTTGCGCCCGAGCAATAATTCGTCGGGGTGCGCGAGTAGGAATTTCAGCGATACTTTTATCTCGTTATTCCATTTTTTGTTTTTCATTTTTTGCATGCTCCTTATTAATTTGGTAAAATAAAGCCGAACGGGTTAGGTTCGGCTACGTTAAAGACGCGGTCTCACATCCGCGTTTAAAGATTCTTTGTGAGGGATACTTTTTTCTTTAACGTTTGCTTCTATTTTGCCGTTCGTAATGCTTACGCATTACGCCGGCTTGCGGCTCTTTGACAATTTCTATTGTTTGGGATGTTAATTAGGTTTAAAAAATGACAAATTGTCATTTTGTATTGATAAAAGTTCTCAGAATAAAATGATAGAATTATAATTAGCTTGAAAAGGATTACTGCAGGCTTAAGTCTCGCAACAATGCTTTGCTTAAATCCGCCCGTCTTATGTTTTAGGGGTATGCCAG
>JAIRMX010000231.1 GCA_031258375.1 Elusimicrobiota bacterium
TGTACTTAAACATGAAGTCTATTATAAAAAGGAAAAGTAGAGAAGTTATGAAAAATATCCTAAATAAATGCGGATATATCTCAAAAAAAGTTATATTAGGAATTGGCACAGGCGTGACCGTAGCGGCGGTAGGAATGGTTGCTCTATCACAGTTTGGCGGCCGTGATGCCAGTATAACCGGCGAGGCGCTAAGTCAATATAACGCAAGCTCGTCCAGCAGTTCAAGCGGTAACGTTATAACGCCCGAAGAGCTGAGCTCAAGACTTACTGCATCGGAAATAACGCGAAATAATCAACGAAACGCAATTTATACGACACAGGGCGGAGGGATAAAAATTCCGCAAGGCGGCGGTGAGCTTGGATATGGAACTGATAACAACGGAAATACTTCCGACATTCAGAATGCCTCGTCATCGATTGGCGCGGCTGAAAGCGGAGGTATTGAAGGCATGGGATCGTCCGACGGCATTAGAGGCGTGGACGGCGAAGTAGTTAATCGACAAGGTAAAGCCGGACAAAAAGCCGAAGCCGGGCTTAAAGCCGCTACCCCTAAAGGAGAATTTAAAACGTCGGGTTCGTCCGGAGGAGGTTTTGGGGGAGGAGGGTCTTCAGGAGCGGGATATACATTACCCACAGTGGGTAATAACTTAGCCGATTCCGGAAAAGTGAATATTTCGCAGTTTGAAAATACGCAGGAGAGGCTCAAAGGATTACCGCTTGCAAGATCCGGAGGAAGAGCGGGAGCAATAGGAGGGAGCAATATAAGCGGGGGAGGACGAGGAGGACTTGGAGCCGGGCAAAGCGGAGCGGGATTCGGAGCGGGAAGCAATTTGGCGACAGCGCGGAAATATTCAAAGCTAGCCGCTGACACCAGAGATAGCGCAAAAAGTGCGGCGGCGGCAGGACATGCTTTTGACGGGGGCGTAGAAGGAGAAGCTCCGTTTATAGATCCTAACGGCACGGTAAGGACATCAGATGTTCCGAGAGTGCCTGATCTTGCTAAAAATATTATGGGAGGAGGCAGCGGTCTTGGAAACGATATTCTTACGAAAGAAAAACTTCAAGCTGAGATAACAATGTGGATGGTAATATCAGCTGTTATCGCAGTGACTGCAATAGTATTACTGCAGACTATTCCCAAGATGGCATTGTGGCTGAGAATTGCTATAGCCGGCGCAGCTATCTTAGGAATGCTTGCGATTGCTCTAAAAATCCAAGGCTTGGCAAACGAGATAAATAATTTAAAGAATATAGAAGACGGCGGAACGAATTCTGGAACATGGGGCTGGATATTGTTCGGCGTACAGAGCGTGCTTGTAGGAGTAGCTTTATTGTTTCCTAATTTGGCTAAAACCTTGCTATCAAAACTAACTGGCGGCGGCAGCAGTGCTGGTGGCGCTGGTGGTGTTCCGCCAGGTAGCATTATGTCCGCTTAGACGAAATAATACACTGCTGCCAATGCTACTGGCAGAGCTAGTGCTGGATTCAAGATTAGAAATAGCAACGCTAAACGAATCACTAATAATATAATACCAAAGTACTGTTATAAGTCAAAGTAAAAAAATAGAAGAGTTAGGTTAACTCTTCTATTTTTTTATCTTTAGCTTTTAAAACCACTTTTGCCATATTTAACAAAAAGCAATCGGAATTTGTTTTTTAATTAACGCTTTTGTGTCACTCCGAACCATCTCACGTAGAACCTGCCCCCGAATGCTCTTATCGGGGGGTTTAATACGGGATCGTTTCGGAATCTGTCTTTTAAACAGCAGATGCTGAAATAAATTCAGCATGACGGGTAATTCTCTTATTTGTCACCCTGAACTTGTTTCAGGGTCTGCCTCTCAACGACGGAACGAGTTCAGCATGACGGCCTAAAAATAATTCCTTATTACAACTTTACGGGACGGGGTTCAGGGTGACGGATTAAAAAGCTTTACAAGGCAATGCGGGTGGAAATAAGTCCGCTCAAAAATTACATGCTTTACATTATCTTTCAATCCTTAATGCGTTTAACGTTCTCTTCTGCCGATAACGGTAAACTTTCAAGCGCGCGGATTTTATAATTTTGCTATAATTTAATAGTATCTTAAAAAAGGATATAAATGAAATAAGGAGAGGGCAAAAAACTCTTGCTTGGCAAAGGATATATGAAAAGCATTCCCAAACGACAACGCGGAACTTTGCTCGGTACGAAGTTGAGCCTTAATAATAAAAAATGGCATTAACGACAAAAGACAGAGAAAATATCATTTCCAAATTCCAGTCTTCGGCTAAAGACACCGGCAGCCCTGCCGTACAAGTCGCGCTTATAACCGAAAGGATTCAATACATATCGGAACATCTAAAAGCTAATCCCAAAGACTATGCCGGCGAAAGAGGCCTTTTAAAACTTGTGGGACAGAGAAAACGCCTTTTAGCCTATTTGAAAAAACATGACTTTGCAAAATATCAAGAACTTACAAAAGAATTAAAGTTAAGGAAATAAAATAAATGACAAATAACAATATTATAAATATCAGCGTAGAAATAGGCGGCAAAACCATATCGTTTGAAACCGGCCTTATGGCTAAACAAGCGGACGGCTCCGTAGTGGCGCGCATGGGCGACACCATCGTGCTGTCCTCGGCGGTATCCGATAAAAATCAAAAGCCGGGCCTTCAGGATTTTGTGCCGCTTACGGTAAATTATAAAGAAAGATCTTACGCCGCCGGAAAAATACCGGGCGGATTTTTCAAACGCGAAGCGAGACCGAGTAAAAAAGAAGTTTTAGCTTCGCGTCTTATTGACCGCAGCATGCGGCCTTTGTTTCCGGAAGGTTATGCATGCGAAACAAATATTATGGCAATGGCTCTTTCTTTTGACGGCGTCAACGATGCAGACGTGCTCAGCATAGCGGCTTCAAGCGCGGCGGTAGTCATATCTTCCATACCTTTCACGCAGCCCGTTGCGGGCGTTCGCGTAAATCGCGTGGACGGCAATTATGTAATAAACGCTTCCATCGAAGAAAGAAAAAAAGCGGATATGGATCTTGTCATCGCGGGCACAGAGGGCGGAATAATGATGGTTGAAGGCGGGGCGCATGAAGTCGACGAAGAATCTTTAATAAGAGCCATAGAGCTTGCGCACCCCGAAATAAAAAAACTTTGCCGGGCGCAGCTTGATTTAAGGGAAAAAACCGGCAACAAATCCAAATTTGAATTTAAAGCGGAAAAACTGCCTCAAGACGTTTTAAACACAGCCAATAATAAATACAGAGCGGAAGTTTCCAAAATACTCCACGCCTTTTTAGACAAACAAACCAGAGACATAAGCATTGCAAAACTCAAAGAAGCGTTTAAGGCCGAATTGACGGAAAAATATCCGGAAATGGGCGCGGCTTACGGCGATTTTGCGATGGAAATGCTTGCTTATGAAGAATCCCGCAATATGGTGGTAAACGAAGGCGTACGCGTTGACGGCAGAAAAACGGACGAAATCCGCCAGCTTAATTCGGTCGTGGGACTTTTGCCAAACGCGCACGGTTCCGCGCTTTTTACCAGAGGACAAACGCAAGGTTTGGTGGTAACCACTTTAGGTACCGGCCAAGACGCTCAAATGGTGGAAGGACTTGAAGAAACTTATGACGAGACTTTTATGCTTCATTATAACTTCCCGGGTTTTGCAACCGGCGAATGCAAGCCGGACAGGTCCCCCGGCAGACGCGAAATAGGACACGGAGAGCTTGCAAGAAGAGCTTTAATGCCGCTTATTCCTTCCGCCGAAGAATTCCCTTATACCATAAGAGTGGTGTCGGATATTATGGAATCAAACGGTTCTTCCTCAATGGCAAGCGTATGCGGAGGTTCGCTGTCTTTGTTCGACGCGGGCGTCCCGATGAAAGGCGCATGCTCCGGTATTGCAATGGGTTTAATTACGGTAGGCGATAAATTTGCGGTGCTTTCCGATATTATGGGGCTTGAGGATCATCTTGGAGATATGGATTTTAAACTTACCGGCTCGCGCAAAGGCATAACGGCCTTTCAGATGGATTTAAAACTTGCATCCGGAATATCTTTAGACGTTTTAAGACAGGCTATAGCGCAAGCCACAAAAGGCAGAATGTTCATTATGGACCATATGGACGGCGTTTTGCCCGCCCCGCGTAAAGATATTTCCAAAAACGCGCCGGTTATATATACTATGATGATACCGCAGGATAAAATCGGCGCGCTGATAGGACCCGGCGGTAAAAATATCAAGAGAATCACCGAATCCACTCAGTCAAAAATTGATATCGACGATTCCGGCAAAGTACTTATCTCCGCCATGAATGACGAAAGACTGCAAGCCGCCAAAGCCGAAATTGAGCTGCTTACGAAAGACGTCGAGCTTAATCATATATATAAAGGCAAAGTGGTTTCAATACAGCCTTTTGGCGCATTTGTAGAACTTCTGCCCGGCAAAGACGGACTTCTGCATATATCCGAAATTGACAAAAAGAGAATAAATAAAGTCGAGGACGTTTTATCAATCGGAGATATGGTGGACGTAAAAGTTGTGGAAATTGACAATAACGGCAAAATAAGACTTTCAAGAAAAGCTCTGCTCAAATAAACGAAGCTTTGCCGCAATTTGAAACGCCCCGCTTTTTATTAAGCGGGGCGTTTCTATATATATGTATGGGGTTTTGCATCATTATTTTTTAATAAATTTCATATCCGTTACAATATATCTTTAGTTTTTGTTTAGCATTTCCTTAACCGAGCCGAAAACTTCGTCAACGGTGATGCCGCGCATGCATTTAAAATGGCCCTGCGGGCATTTTTTGCCGCCGTGCAAAGCGCACGGACGGCATGGCAAACCTTTAACTTCAACTACCCTATGGCCTTCGCCGTAAGGGAAGAAGCCCAGCTCTTTTGTCGTCGGGCCGAATATGCCCAGAGTAGGCACGCCAAAAGCCGTTGCGATATGCATAGGACCGGAATCGTTAGTTATAAAAATTTTCAAATGTTTCATTAAAGCCATAAGCTCGGTAAGCGTGGTTTTACTTGCAAAATTTACCGGGTGGGCGTCCGCAAGCCTTACGACCTGCTCTCCTAAATCCAAATCGTTTTTCCCGCCGACTATGACCGAAATCACGCCGAGCTCGCGCTCAAGGCGAGTGATAAGCTTAGCGTAATTTTCCTCGGGCCAGCATTTTGTAGGCCACACAGATCCCGGATGAACTCCGGCAAGCGTTTTGCCTTTAACTCCCGCGTCGTCAAGCATCTTTTTGACGCTTTCCTCCGCGTTTTCGCCGGCGCTTTCTATACGTAAATCCGCGGACTTAAAGTTTTCGTTCACTATGCCCTGCAATAAATACAAATTACGCTCGGCATCGTGAACCATCCAAGAGAAAGGGACCGTTTTTGTATAAAAAAACCTACCCTCGCTGTTAGTAAATCCTATGCGGACTTTGACGCCGCTTAATTTTGCTATAAGCGCGCTTCTAAAACTGCGATGCGGCACAAGTATAACGTCGACATTATTTTCTTTTATCGCTTTTGCGGTTTTTACTATGCCGATTATTTTGCCGAAACCTCGCTTATCGTCTATAATAATTTTGGAGACTTCTTTCAAACTCTGGAATATTTCGGCCGTCTGAGGGCGCGTAACCACTATTATTTTTGCTTTTGGAAACAAATGCGCGGCTTTTTGCACAAGCGGCGTGGTAAGCACGCTGTCGCCTATAAAGGACGTCTGGAAAATACATATGCTTCCCACTTCTTTTGTATCCAAATCAGCCGGCTTAAAAACCCAGTCGTCAAGTTTTGGGACTGAATATCTTATAGGGATATCCCATACTTTGAGCGCGTCCAGATATTTTTCGAGAGTATGTTTTTCAAGCGCGGGGTTAGGTCTTTTAAATTTCACGTATAATCTGCGTTCCAACGCGTTTTTATTATAGCGCGCTTTATTTGCAACGCCGGAAAACAGCGCGAGCAATCTTGTGCGCAGCGTGGAATGCAAATCAAGCAAATGCGTAAATTTGGCTTTTCTTATTTCTCCAAGCGTGGCTGAAAAACTTTTAAATATCATAATTTTGTCAATATCGGGATGCCCGCTCAAAGACTGGGCAAATTGCCGTTTGACAAGCAGGGTTATATGCGCGTCAGGCCATTTTGCTTTAATGTTTTTAAAAACCGGCGAAAGCAGCACTATATCGCCAAGCGAAGATAAACGCAGCACCAATATTTTATGTTCTTGTTTCTTTTTCATGTTCTTTTACCACGGCCATAGTTTTGGCCGCCGCTCCTTTAAAAGATAAAGCAGTTTTTTGCGCGGAAGCAGCCGCGCTTTCAATCAAATCTGTCTGAGAAATAAATTTCCGTATAATATCGGCAAAATTATTTTCGTCAACCAAAACGCCGCCGCCGCTTTTAAGCATCTCTTTTGCCACATCGGGCGCATTATAATAATATTTGCCAAAAAACACCGGACGGCGCAAAATCGCGGCTTCCAAAAAATTATGCCCTCCGTTTTTGCTTATGCTGCCGCCGACAAAGACTATATCCGAAACTTTATAAAACGCGCCCAGCCATCCCATAGCGTCGACCAGCAAAACCTGCGCGTACGCGCCGCCGGAAGAATTATCTATGTTTATATTATTCAAAATATCGCTTAAAATCGCAAATTTAATTCCGCTTGCCTTAATCATTTTAACAATTTGCTCTTTGCGTTCAAGATGTCTCGGCGCGATTATAAATTTAACGTCGTTTAATTCTAAAGCGCAGGACAAAGCTGCGCGTTCCTCTTTTTCATGCGTGCTGCCGAGAGTTATTATCTTTGAACCGCGCCAATTGAGAATATTTAATAAATTTTCAGCGTTTTCAACGCGGGAAGGCTCCGCGTCAAGCATATCGTATTTTATATTTCCGCTTACGTATAACTTTTCTTCCGGCATTGCCAAATTTAAGTAAAGTTTTTTAATTTCCCCGCTCTGAGCGCAGACAAAAGAAATATTTTTGAACACAAGTTTTACAAGCGGCAAAAGCAATTTATAACGCGACGCGCTGCGCTTGGAAATACGCCCGTTTATAACGGCCGCGGGTATTTTATTGCGGCCGCAGGCAATTATCATATTAGGCCATAAATCGGACTCTATTATAAATAAGCGATGCGGCGCGTAAATTTTAATAAATCTCTTTACTAAATAATAAAAATCCATAGGCATTAAGACGGAAACGTCAAATACGGGCTCTTTTTGCGCGGCGGCGCGGCCTGCTGCGGTGGAAGTGGTAATAAGCGCAGGGCGTTTATAAAAAGACTTTAAATCGGCGGCAATTTTAACGGCGGATTTAACTTCCCCCACGCTGGCCGCATGCAGCCAAATATATCCGCCGCAAATACGATTTTTGGAACTGAAAACGAAACGTTCGCTAAGTTCTTCATTCAGATTTTTAAGCAGCTTTCTGCGGGAAGAAAACAGGAAAGATAAAATAACGCCCGTTCCAATTAAAGGGAATAATAAATTAAGTAAAATTAAAATTAAATAGCCCATAAACTTATTTTGCCTATTTATAATTTTATCATTTTGTCGGCATACAAAAAACATCCAAAGAAGTTTTTTGGTCTCGAAAGATTTCCTAAACGACAAATCCAACTTGAATTAACGAGTTGCGTTCAACACCTTGGGATGATTTTTTATAGATACGCAAACCCCCGCAGGCAGCGGGGGGTTTGCGAAATACGAAATTATTTATTTTCGTTGGAAGACTGGCAGTTCACGCAGTAGCGCGCAAACGGTAAAGCCTGAATTCTCTTTTTCGGTATATTACAACGGCAATATTCGCAAGTGCCGTAAATTCCCTTTGCAATGCGCCGCAAAGCTGACTCTATTTGCTCCAAAAGCGCTTGAGCGTTGTCGTTGAGTTCAAATAAAACTTCTTTATCAAGACTTTGGGAAGCCAAATCCGCATCGTCCCCAACTTCAGCTTCCGGCATTTCGCTTTCTTTTTTTGTCTTTATCCTATCCTGAACTTCAGCGCGCATTTTTAACAGCGATTTTTCTATGTCTTTTATTTCCTGTTTCGTAAGCTGCTCGCTGCTTGCGCACGCTGCAATTTTCTTATTAGTATTCATAAGCCACTCCTCTGCAATGAAACAACTTGCTTGTTGTCCATAGTATTCCAATGTAGCATATTTTAAAATAATTGGCAAATATTTTGTTAGGGTCCCGCATTCAAGGAGTAAGTGCAGCTTTAAGGATTTTAGATTGTATAACTCTTGGATGTATTATATTTGCCGCTAACTCCATTATATCTTTTCTGTCTCCTCCCCTGCGGACTAAGCCATCCTAAGCGCTTCTTTGGCGTGTTGTTTATGCTCCTTTCTACCGCTCTCAAATCTTCTCCTCTCACATTCTTAAAATCTCTTCCTTTCGCCATATACCTGCGGATTACTCCCTTGCGCTTCTCCGCCGTGCCCTTCTCCCAGCTATGATATGCATCACAGAAGTACGAACGGCATTTTAATGCGCTGTTGACTTCTTCATGCAGCATATTTTCAAGACTGTTGCCGCAGGTTATACTTTTACAGTTTTCCGTTATTAACATCTTTATCGGCGCCTCCCGCTTCTCGTAATAACTTTTTTTGTCCAAATAACTTTTTTTCCTATATCGGCTTGCTCGTTCTGCACACACGTTTATAGCCGAGCTCTTTTTACAGCATCTAAGCAGATCGCTTTGCCAATCTCCTGACCTCCTGCCGCGCTCTCGCTCCTTTATACTTACTCTCTTGCGGATTACAGCCTTGTATCTTTTGTTATAATGTCTATATCGCTTGCTTTTACAACGCACAAGATACTCCTTTAAGTACCGGGCATCTTCATATATCCGCTGATATATCGCTTCGCGGCTGATTACATTTTCTTCCTTGTTCTCAAGCCTAAGACGACATGATACTTGCTCTGGACTTAATGCGCAGAACAACAATTGTTCCTCTTTATAGCGCAGCCTATAGCTTTTTAGCCTTCTGCGTTTACTCCAGCTGCTAAGCCTGCTCATTGACAAATCTTGCGCTAATACCGCAGTATAAGGCTCAGCCCTGCCTTTATTTCGCCTTACCTCCCGGCTTATCGAGGATTTATCCCTCTTGAGAACCGCGGCTTTCTCTTTTTGGCTCACGCCGCGCCTCATTAATCTTTCCTGAGCGAACCTTTCTTCTTTGCTTATTTGTTTTTATTTTCTTATGCTCATTGTCTATTACATTTTACCGTAATAGTTCCACTTACTACTTGAATTGGTAATATCGGTAGATATAGGACTTTTTACACTGACTCAAACAACTATTGTATCCTAAATGTTTGTATAAAAGACAAAAACTCTTTTAAGGGCTTTGTATTGCTTATTCTGGAGTATTTTACATAAATCTCGTCAGAATATTTTTCCCAAAAAACCGCATGCCTCTTTTATTATTTTAGTCCAATATGTACTGATATCTTACACTCCAATAATTCGGATAATTTATTTATATGGCTCTAGAGCCAAAGATAAGAATAAAAAAGCCATGAGGCATGCGAAAAAGCCATTCAGAGAAAAAAGCGATGAGCGGCTTTTAATTTCTCTAAAAATCCAAAAAATCAGTGTTCTCAGTTCCAAGCAAACAAAAATCTCCTACGAGGAAAAATAACGCCGGAGATTTTATCTAGGGTGTGTTGACAGTAGAGGTGAAAAGAAGATAAAATTAGTAATATGAAAATAACGACAGAGCAATACGAACAAATAAAGGAGTATATGCCAGTGCAAAGAGGGAATGTGAAGATA